>NZ_JBHZDA010000092.1:19906-27327 GCF_042755665.1 Streptomyces sp. NPDC059142 | reverse complement strand
AGCCCCCCCTAGCGCGCCCCCGCCCCCCCCCGCCGCACTTTCCCGGCGGGGGCCCCGCCCGGGCTGCCCGCCCGCCCCCCGCCCGGCGCATACCGCTCAGAGCATCCGGCCCAGGCTCCGGCGTACCCGGCGCGCGTCCCGCAGCCGCTGCTCGTACGTGGCCCCCACCCCCAGGAGCAGCAGCCCCGCCAGGGCCGGCGGCAGCCAGCGCGGCAGCGCGCCCGCCACCTGCACCACGTACGGCGCCAGCTCGTGCAGCGTCACCAGCGCCAGCACCGCCCCGCCCAGCACCAGCGGCGCCCGCAGCCTCCGCCGCGCCCCGGCCAGCGTCAGCGCCAGCGCGGCGAGCCCCAGCAGCAGCGGGCGTACCCAGTGCGGGTCGCCCCACGCGGCGACCAGGCTCGGCGCGAGCGTCGCCGAGAGCCCCGGCCCGTACGCCGTCCACGACGACGCCGCCGGGTCCCCGCGCCGCCGCGCCACCCCCACGGCCAGCGCGGCCACCGTCACCGGCAGCGTGTACGCCTCGATCACCGAGACCCCCGACGCGCCCAGCCGCACCCAGGTCGCCGCGGTGAGGAGGGCCGTCGCCGCGTACCCCGCCACCCGGCGCCGCTCGGCCCGTACCGCCGTCCCGGCCGCGATCACGCCGCCCAGCGCGAGCACCAGCGCCAGCACCGGCGGGTTCCCCAGGGCGAGCCCGGCCGCGAGCAGCCCGGCGGCGGCGCCCGCGCTCTCGACCGGCACCGCCACCGGGTGGGCGCGCAGCCGCGCGCCGAGCAGCGCCACCGCCGCCGGTACGGCCAGGACCGCCACCGCGACGGCCTCGACGGGCAGCCCGGCCGCCGCCGGGACCGCGACCACCAGCGCCGTCGCGAAACCGACGGAGACACAGGCCACCAGCGCGCGCACCGGCTCCCCGAGCACCCCGTCCCCGCTTCCCTCGCCGCCCCGTACCGGCGCGGTGCGCAGCGCCACCGCCGCGCCCGCGAACAGCGCCGTCAGCGCCGCACACACGGTCAGGGTCGCCGGCCGGGTCGCGAGGGAGAGCGGCGCCACCGAGGCCGCGCCCGCCAGCGAGAGGACCAGCGCGGTGAGCGCCCCGGCCGCCCCCATCGGGCCCCGCGGCCGGACGGTGAGCGCCAGCGCGGTCGCCGTCAGGCCCAGCGGGACGGCGAGCGCCACCGCGTAGGGCGCGTCCGCCACGACCGGCATCACCAGCACCGTGGCCCAGCCGAGCACCCCCGCCCCGCACAGCGCCGCCGTACGCGTCCGCCGTACGTCGGTGACCGGCACGACCTCCGGAGCGAGACGCGGCAGCAGGCGGTACGCGGCGCACAGCGCCCCGGCGGCCGTCGCCAATGCCAGGGGCGCGGTGATCTGCCAGAACGCCCCGAGGCGGATCCCGAGCGCCGCCCGCGTCCCGTCCGGCACTCCCGACCAGATCTCCGGGAGACGGGCCGCCCCGCCCAGCAGCGCGGACACGGCCGAGGGCAGCGCCCACGGCAGCGCGGCCGCCGTCACCACGCCGCCCGCCACGCCCAGCCCCTGGAGCACGCCCCGCGGCAGCCGGGTCCTCACCAGCGCCAGCAGACCGGCGGCGCAGAGCAGATACCCGAGCACCGCCCACCCCGCCGGCAGCGCCGTACGCACCGGAGCGCCGACCGCGGCGACCACGGCGAGCCCCGCTCCCGCCGCGCACGGCCACGCCGCCCCCGGCGCCCGCCAGGCCACGGCCAGCCCGAGCGCGGCCCCGGTGAGCAGCAGGACGGCCGGCCCGGCCATCGCCGCCGGGGTCCCCGCGCCCACCGACGACCAGACGGCCACGAGCAGCGCCATGCCCCCGGTGGTGGACGCGGCCGCGGTCACCAGCCCCCGCGCGGCCCGCGACGCGGCGTACCGCGGCGGGTCCGCCGGGGCGTGGGAGAGCAGCCACAGGGCGACCGCCGTGTCCAGGGCGGCCGTCGCCAGCAGCGTCCACGCCACCGTCAGGGGCGTCCAGCCGCCCGCCATCGACCAGAGCGGCAGCGGGAGTTGGGCCATGACCACGGCGGCGGGGAGCGGACCGCGCAAGGCGCCGAGCAGCGCCCCGTACCCGCCCCAGACCGCGGCGAGCACCCCGCAGGCCACGGCCGCGCAGCGCAGTCCGTCCGCCTCCGGCAGCGCCACGGCGTACACCGCGTACGCGTCCAGGACCGTCAGTACCAGAGCCAGCCCCGCCACGGCCTCGGCCGTCGCGGAGAGCCCCCGGCGCACCAGCGCCACCGGGGCGGCGAGCGCGGCGAGGGTGATCACCGTCAGTACCGCCGAGCGCCCGCCGATGCCGAGACGGCCCCAGCTCAGCAGGGTGAAGGCGACGGCGGCGACCGCCAGCAGCACGCCCCCGAGGGCGAGCAGCACGTTCTGCGCGCTCGGCCCGGAGGCGCCGGGGGAACCGGTGGCACGGACGGCCGCGAGCGGGGTCGCCGGCTGGGGCGCGGGCCGGGACAGTACGGTCACCAGGTGGGCGCGGCGCGTCAGCAACTGACCCTTGCGCACCTCCAGCCAGCGCAATTCCCGGTCGATGAGCGCCAGTTCCCCGGCGGGGTGCGAAACGTTCTCCATACGGGGGAGTGTGGTCCGGGACACAGCCCCTGCCATGGGCGCGGCTACTCAGATCACGGCCTGAGTACGCCGGTTCCGGTTTGAACGAAGGCCGCCGGGGCCTGTATGGTTCAGGTCGTTCCCGGGCGATTAGCTCAGTGGGAGAGCGCTTCGTTCACACCGAAGAGGTCACTGGTTCGAACCCAGTATCGCCCACCGGGAAAGGCCGGTCCGTCCCCGACGGACCGGCCTTCGCGCGTTCCGGCGTAGGGATCAGGCGGCGGTGGCGGGCAGTTCGGGACGGAGCGGCCACGCGGGATCCGTCGCGCCCTCCCCGGAGCCGCGCGAGAACCATGCCTGGGGCCCGCGGGTCTGCGCCGCGTGCCAGACGGCCTGGAGCGTGTGCAGCTCCTGCGGCGAGAGCCGCTCCATCCGGGCCGCGAACCGGCGCCCGATCGCCCGGACCAGTTCCAGCGCCGACAGGGCCGACATCGCGGCCATCACCGCCGGGGTGACCGGCGCGGAGGGCCCGGCCGGCGCGGGCGGCCACTCCGGGCAGGTGGGCCAGACCGGCTCGGTCACCTCGGCCAGCTCGTCGTCGGTCGCCTCCGGTACGGCGTCCGCCCCCACCTCGTACTCGGCACAGAGCCGGGCGAGATCGCGGTCGCCCTTGCGGTAGCGGTCCAGATGGCGGTCGAGGACCAGCGGATCCAGCACGCACAGCGGCGCGTTCTCCATCCTGCGCCCGAAGGAGGAGGCGCGATGGCGCCGCAGCTCCCGGTCGAGGAGCGTCAGCCCGAACGGCGCGTTCATCACCACCACCGGCCTGCCCGCCTTGCACTGCTCCGCCAGCGCCCGGGCGACCTCCTCCACCACGGGCGCCGGCCAGCGTCCGTTGCGGTGCAGGAAGTTCTCCGTCAGCCCGTGCGCCTCGGCGGCCCCGGGCGGCACCGGCACCCCCGGGTCGACCAGCCAGCGCCGCACTCTCGGCCGTATCCCCGTCGTGTCCTGGACGATCAGCGCGGCGGAGACGAGCCGGTCCCTCTCGACGTCCACCCCCGTCGTCCCGGTGCCGAACGCGGCCAGCGGCCCCTCGTACCAACACGTCATGACCGAACTCCCCGAGCGTCTCGAACTGCTCACGCCATGGCGAATCGTCCGCCACCGGCCCCTAATCGGTAATACCCGGACAGGTGGCGTGATACGCGCCGTGTCCGGCCATCGCCACACGGTGACGCACGGGACGCCCGGGGCCGCCGGGCACGGTCGCGGCAAACCGTTTCGCGGGCGGGGTGCCCGGCTCGGTACGATGCGCAGTGCGTACGCCATGCGCAGGGTGCGCACCCCACAAGTCAGGAGAGACCGGTGTCAGACGTCCGTGTGATCATCCAACGCGATTCCGAGCGGGAAGAGCGCGTGGTGACGACGGGCACTACGGCGGCCGAACTCTTCCCCGGCGAGCGCACCGTCGTCGCCGCCCGGGTGGACGGTGAGCTGAAGGACCTCGCCTACGCGATCGGCGAGGGCGAGGTCGTCGAGCCCGTCGAGATCTCCTCCGAGGACGGTCTGAACATCCTGCGCCACTCCACCGCGCATGTGATGGCACAGGCCGTGCAGGAGCTGCACCCCGACGCCAAGCTGGGCATCGGCCCGCCGGTCAAGGACGGCTTCTACTACGACTTCGACGTCGAGACCCCCTTCACCCCCGATGACCTCAAGGCCATCGAGAAGAAGATGCAGGAGATCCAGAAGCGCGGACAGCGCTTCTCGCGCCGGGTCGTCACGGACGAGGCGGCGCGCGAGGAGCTGGCCGACGAGCCGTACAAGCTCGAACTCATCGGCATCAAGGGCGCGGCCTCGACCGACGACGGCGCGGATGTCGAGGTGGGCGGCGGCGAGCTGACCATCTACGACAACCTGGACGCGAAGACCGGCGAGCTGTGCTGGAAGGACCTCTGCCGCGGCCCGCACCTGCCGACCACCCGGAACATCCCGGCGTTCAAGCTGATGCGCAACGCCGCCGCCTACTGGCGCGGCAGCGAGAAGAACCCGATGCTCCAGCGCATCTACGGCACCGCGTGGCCGTCGAAGGAGGAGCTGAAGGCGCACCTGGAGTTCCTCGCCGAGGCCGAGAAGCGCGACCACCGCAAGCTCGGCAACGAGCTGGACCTCTTCTCCTTCCCCGACGAGGTCGGCTCCGGCCTCGCCGTCTTCCACCCCAAGGGCGGCATCATCCGCCGGGCCATGGAGGACTACTCGCGACGCCGCCACGAGGAGGAGGGGTACGAGTTCGTCTACACGCCCCACGCCACCAAGGGGAAGCTCTTCGAGAAGTCCGGGCACCTGGACTGGTACGCCGACGGCATGTACCCGCCCATGCAGCTCGACGAGGGCGTGGACTACTACCTCAAGCCCATGAACTGCCCCATGCACAACCTGATCTTCGACGCCCGGGGCCGCTCCTACCGTGAGCTGCCGCTGCGGCTCTTCGAGTTCGGGACGGTCTACCGGTACGAGAAGTCCGGTGTCGTGCACGGTCTGACCCGGGCCCGCGGCTTCACCCAGGACGACGCGCACATCTACTGCACCCGTGAGCAGATGGCGGACGAGCTGGACTCGACGCTGACCTTCGTGCTCAACCTGCTGCGCGACTACGGGCTGACCGACTTCTACCTGGAGCTGTCCACCAAGGACCCCGAGAAGTTCGTCGGCACGGACGAGGCGTGGGAGGAGGCCACCGAGACGCTGCGCGAGGTGGCCGAGAAGCAGGGGCTGCCGCTGGTCCCGGACCCGGGCGGCGCCGCGTTCTACGGCCCGAAGATCTCGGTGCAGGCGCGCGACGCGATCGGCCGCACCTGGCAGATGTCGACCGTGCAGCTCGACTTCAACCTGCCGGAGCGCTTCGACCTGGAGTACACCTCGCCGGACGGCTCCAAGCAGCGCCCGGTCATGATCCACCGTGCGCTCTTCGGCTCGATCGAGCGGTTCTTCGCGGTGCTGCTGGAGCACTACGCGGGCGCGTTCCCGGTCTGGCTGGCGCCGGTGCAGGCGGTCGGCATCCCGATCGGCGAGGCGCACGTCGAGTACCTCCAGGACTTCGCGAAGGCGGCGAGGGCCAAGGGGCTGCGGGTCGAGGTGGACGCGTCCTCCGACCGGATGCAGAAGAAGATCAGGAACCACCAGAAGCTGAAGGTCCCCTTCATGATCCTCGTGGGGGACGACGACATGAACGCGGGCACGGTCTCCTTCCGCTACCGCGACGGTTCGCAGGAGAACGGTGTGCCGCGCGACGAGGCGCTGGCGAAGCTCCTCGACGTGGTGGAGCGCCGCGTACAGGTCTGACCCGGCAGCGTGCGGATCGGCAGGGCCCCCGGAGGCGCGTCAGCGCCCCGGGGGCCTCTCCTTGTCCTCCCGGCCGAAGACCTGGATCAGCCAGGACGAGAACGAACCGGTGACCGCGCCGAGCAGCGCCAGCCCGCACATCATCAGAAAGACCGCGTACAGCCGGCCGAGCGGCGTCACCGGGGTCACATCGCCGTAGCCGACCGTGGTGATCGCCGAGCAGGCCCACCACACGGAGTCCCCGAAGGTACGGATCGTGGCTCCGGGCGCGTCACGTTCCTGCTGGTAGACGGCGAGCGCGGCGGCGAAGGTGAGCAGGCCCGCGGTGATGCTCGCGTACGCCATCACCCGCCCGTACAGGCTCAGCCGGGGGCGGTCGCGCCGCCGCTGGACCGCCATGTACGTGTTGACGATCCGCAGGGGACGCAGCAGGGGCAGCACCGTCACGACCGTGTCCAGCCAGTGCGTCCTGACGAAGCGCGCGCCCTGGCCGCTGAGGACCAGCCGTACGCCGAAGTCCACCACGAAGACCGCCCAGATCAGCAGGGACAGCGCCAGCGCGAGATCCCGCCAGAACGGGTCGGAACCCTCGTCGAGGACGCGTACCGCGTAGCAGGCGAGGAAGAGCGGCGAGGCCAGGAGCAGCGGCAGCTCCGTACGCCGCTCCCAGCCGCGCAGCCGGTCGGGGCCGTTGCGGACATGCATCGGCCCAGCATCGCCGGGCGGCGGCCCGTGCGGGCCCGGCGACACGCCTCGCACGGGCGAAGTCATATGCTGCACAGCATGACGAGTGAGCCGGAGCAGCAGATCGGAGTGGGGACCCAGGACGCGTTCCAGCGCCTGTGGACGCCCCACCGGATGGCCTACATCCAGGGTGAGAACAAGCCCAGCGGGCCGGGCGCCGAGGACGGCTGTCCCTTCTGCTCCATCCCGTCCAAATCCGACGAGGACGGGCTGATCATCGCGCGCGGCGAGCGGGTCTACGCGGTGCTCAACCTCTACCCGTACAACGGCGGGCACCTGATGGTCGTGCCCTTCCGCCATGTCGCCGACTACACGGAGCTGGACGAGGCGGAGACCGCCGAGCTGGGGCTCCTCACCCAGCGGGCGATGACCGCGCTCCGTGCCGCGTCCGGGGCGCACGGCTTCAACATCGGGATGAACCAGGGTGTTTCGGCGGGCGCCGGGATCGCCGCGCATCTGCACCAGCATGTGGTGCCGCGCTGGGGCGGGGACACCAACTTCATGCCCGTCGTCGGCCATACGAGGGTGCTGCCGCAGCTTCTGGCGGACACCCGCGCGATGCTGGCGGACGCCTGGCCGACCGGCTCGTAGCCCCTGCCCGAGCGGCCCGCCGCCGTGCGGTCGGCCGGGGCCGTGGGATCCCGCGTGCGTGTGGGCGGGCGCGCGGGGGGGGGGGGGGGGGGGGGGGGGGGGGGGCCCCCCGCACACAGCGCGGGGGCGCGGGGGTGATCGCGCGTGGGGGGGCGCGCGCACCC
>NZ_JBHZDA010000092.1:0-19896 GCF_042755665.1 Streptomyces sp. NPDC059142 | reverse complement strand
CGCCACGTCCGGGAGGAGTGAGAGACCACCCCGCGCCCGGGGGGGCGGGGCCCCCCCCCCGGGGGCGGGGGGGCCCCCGCCCCCCCCGCCCGCCCCCGGGGGTCCACCCCCCGCGCCCCCCCCGCCCCGGGGGGGGGGCACACACCGGTACTACGCGTCGTACGCGTCGATCTTCCGCGGTGACGGGTCCTGCACCGCCCCTATCAGCGACGACGAGCGGTTGCTGAAGCGCTCGGTGTCCACCCCGTGCTCGGCCAGCACGCGCATCGCCGCGTTGTGCGCCACCCGCAGGACCGGGGTGGCGGCGCGCATCGCGTCGTCGGCCATGAAGCGGTGACGCCACGGCTGGTCCGCCCAGGCGTGCCGCATGCCGAACGGCTCGGGCAGGCTGAGCTTGCCGCCGAGGAAGTCCAGGACCGGCGGATACCAGGTGAGCGGGGCCCGCACCGCGAGCCTGACCGCCTCACGCGGCTCGACCAGGGGCAGGTTCCTCGACGTGGTCTCCCAGAACCGTACGGTCTTGGGGCGCGAGACGCTCTTGGGCGAGGGCTTCGCGAAGAACAGCGAGTGCACCGGGCCCAGCGCGTACCCCGAGACCTCGATGCGCAGCGTCTCGTGGAGCACCGTGACCGAGATCATCATCGTGATGACCAACTGGCTCTCCCAGAGCGTGAACTGCACCCCCAGGTAGTGCCGGTTGCCGCTGCCGAACTGCTGGTGGTTGCAGATCCGCTGTATCTCGTGGCTCTTGATCTGGAACGACTCCACCTCCTGGCCCGTGGGCCAGGAGACCGAACCGGCGCCCTCACCGACCGGCGACACGATCCAGTGCTTGACCGAAGGCGTCGGGAAACCGCCGGAGTTGAGGGGGCCGCGCTCCAGCAGCTTCATCTGGTCGTGGATCGCCCGTATCACGTCGTAGCTGCGGAACTGGTGGATCTCCTTGCCGGCGTCCTTGGGGACCAGCTCCTCCGCGAGCTGCCAGCTTCCCCAGCGGGTGCCCATGCCGAGTATCCCCTTGGGACCGGCGTAGAAGACCACGTTGGAGCGCTGTTCGGCGCTCAGCTTCTCCAGCCCCTGGCGCAGCACCTCCCGCGAGGTGTCGCCGGGGTTCCCCGGGACGGCCTCGGGGATCTTGGCGCCGGTGCCGCCGCCGGAGAGCAGGCTCTCCCAGCGGGCCCGCAGGTCCTTGGCGGTCGACTCGCAGATCCGCTTGGCGAGCAGCCAGCCGATGACCGGGGCGACGAGCATGGCCCGCAGGTACCAGTTCAGCACGCCGTCCAGCGGCAGCTTGATCAGGACGATCACCGCGAGTACGGCGACCGCCGCGAGCAGGGCGCTGCCGATGGCCCCGGCCCGGCGGTCCTTGGCACCCGCCAGGGTGCGGCGCAACTGGAAGACGCCCAGCCAGATCAGCAGTCCGGGCAGGAAGAGCAGCCCGAAGAGCGCGGTCACCGCCGTGAGCTTCTGGTCCCGCTCCTTGCGGATGTGGTTCGCGGCGAGGCAGTGCTCCACCACGGCCTGCGGGTCCATGCCGAAGGACTGGATGATGGGGCCCCGGCCGCCGCCGAGCGTTCTGAGCTGGACGGCCCGCGCGAACGCCTCGCCGAGATTCGGCTCGAAGAGCGAGAACTTGCCTTTGGTCACACCCGACTTGTGCCAGTCGTTGTCGGCCTTGGAGATGTCTTCGAGCGGACTGTCCCGGTACGCGGCCGAGGCGAGGGCGAACGTCGCCGCCGTACCCCCGGCCGCTCCCTGGAGGGGAACCTGTGCCCCCGGGCTGAAGTCGAATAGATCGTCCGCCACTGCCGCCCCCTCGCCGCAAGGATTCGCTGCCGCGGCCTCTTCCCGGCCCGCGCGCCCCGCACACCTGCTGGAGCTGGGCACCCCAGCGTAACGGTGCGATGCCACCCGCGTCAGGGGAGTGGCCTTCTTTCGCCAACCGGCATCAAGGTGCCGCCCGCCGGGTATCGGGCGCCGTCGAACGGACGCGCGGACACGACCGGTTCGAGGCGGGCGGGACGCGCCGGACAGGGGCTGGACGACAGGCCCTAGCCGGGGCTCTCCGCTCCGGCGGGCTGACGGTCCGCCACCGCCTGCGGCATCGGCTCGTGTCGGGCGTACGCGCGGCTGAAGCGGCCGGCGCCGTGCGAGAGCGAGCGCAGGTCCACCGCGTACCGTCCGATCTCCAGTTCGGGCACCTCGGCCCGTATCAAGGTCCGTCCGGGGCCCGCCTGTTCGGTGCCCACCACCCGGCCCCGCCGCCCCGACAGGTCGCTCATGACCGGCCCCACGTACTCATCGGGCACCAGGACCGTCACCTCGGCGACCGGCTCCAGCAGATGGATGGCCGCCGCGCCCGCCGCCTCCCGCAGGGCCAGCGCGCCCGCCGTCTGGAACGCGGCGTCCGAGGAGTCCACCGAGTGGGCCTTCCCGTCGAACAGCGTCACCCGGATGTCGACCAGCGGATGGCCCGCCGCGATCCCGCGCGCCGCCTGCGCCCGTACGCCCTTCTCGACGGACGGGATGAACTGCCGGGGTACCGACCCGCCCACCACCTTGTCGACGAACTCGACCCCGGACCCGGCGGGCAGCGGCTCCACCTCGATCTCGCAGATCGCGAACTGGCCGTGACCGCCCGACTGCTTCACATGCCGGCCGCGCCCCGTGGCGCTCGCGCCGAACGTCTCGCGCAGGGCGACCCGGAACGGCACCGCGTCGACCTGGACCCCGTACCTGCCGCGCAGCCGGTCCAGCGCCACGTCCCGGTGCGCCTCGCCCAGGCACCAGAGCACCACCTGATGGGTGTCCGGGTTCTGTTCGAGCCGCATCGTCGGATCCTCCGCCACCAGCCGGGCGAGTCCCTGGGACAGCCTGTCCTCGTCCGCCTTGCTGTGCGCGCGCACGGCGAGCGGCAGCAGCGGGTCCGGCATGCTCCACGCCTCCACCAGCAGCGGATCGTCCTTCGCGGAGAGCGTGTCCCCGGTCTCGGCGCGCGACAGCTTCCCCACGCACGCGAGATCGCCCGCCACACAGTGCGCCAGCACCCGCTGCTGCTTGCCGAAGGGCGAGGAGAGCGAGCCCACCCGCTCCTCCACGTCGTGGTCCTCGTGGCCCCGGTCGGTGAGCCCGTGCCCCGACACGTGCACCGTCTCGTCGGGACGCAGCGTCCCCGAGAAGACCCGTACGAGAGAGATCCGGCCGACATAGGGGTCGGAGGCGGTTTTGACCACCTCGGCGACCAGCGGACCCTCGGGGTCGCAGCGGATCTCCGGACGCGGGGCGCCCAGCGGCGTGGTCACGGCGGGCGCCGGGCGCTCCGTCGGGGCCGGGAAACCGCCGGTGACCAGATCGAGCAGTTCGACCGTCCCGAGCCCCTGCCGGGCCCCGGGCGGCGCGGGCGCCGCGGCGAGCACCGGATGGAAGACCCCCCGCGTCACCGCCTTCTCCAGGTCCTCCATCAGCGTCTTGACGTCGACCTCGTCCCCGCCCAGATAGCGGTCCATGAGGGTCTCGTCCTCGCTCCCGGAGATGATCCCCTCGATCAGCCGGGCCCTGGCCTGCGCGATCTCCGGCAGCCGCGCGGGATCGGGCGGCCCCACCCGCCGCTCCCCGGAGGAGTAGTCGAAGATCTTCTGGGAGAGCAGCCCCACGAGCCCGGTGGCCGGCGCGTGCCCGTCGGGGCCCTCCGCGCCGTGCACCGGCAGGTAGAGCGGCAGCACGGCGTCCGGGTCGTCCCCGCCGAAGATCCGCGCGCACAGCCGGGTCATCTCGTCGAAGCCGGTGCGCGCCGTGTCGAGATGCGTGACGACGATGGCGCGCGGCATCCCGACCGCCGCGCACTCCTCCCAGACGGCCCGTGTCGCCCCCGCCACGGCGTCCGCCTCCTGGGCCGCCGAGACCACGAAAAGGGCCGCGTCCGCGGCGCGCAGACCGGCCCTGAGCTCCCCGACGAAATCGGCGTAGCCGGGGGTGTCCAGCAGATTTATCCTGTACCCGCCCCACTCCACGGGGACGAGCGAGAGCTGTACGGAGCGCTGCTGGCGGTGCTCGATCTCGTCGTAGTCGGAGACCGTCGCACCGTCCTCGACCCGGCCCGCCCGGTTCACCGCCCCCGCGGTGAGCGCCAGGGCCTCGACGAGGGTGGTCTTGCCCGAACCGCTGTGGCCCACCAGCACCACGTTCCGCACGGACGCGGGCCGGTCGGCCGCCGTCGCCCTGCCGGCGGCCCCGGGGTGTGTCCGTTCCTTGTCGGCTTTGTCGCCCATGACTGCTGCCTCCCGATCGGTTCCACCGAGTGGGTCGGTGAGGGGATGGAGAGAGGCGGGCCGGGGGAGCCGCGCGGCAGCTCCGGCGATGCCCGCGGTGGTCCTTTGAGCTTCGCACTCCCGTCATGGCGCGTCCATACGTCGTACGGCGCGGCATGGGCCGGGTGCCCGGCGGTGCGCCGTGGCGGTCGTGGCTACGATGGGCCAGCCGACGGCCACAGGGGCCCTCGGCCCACCGAACCTCGGGAAGGCCATGCTGAACAAGTACGCGCGTGCATTCTTCACGCGTGTCCTCACACCGTTCGCGGCGTTTCTGCTCCGTCGCGGAGTCACTCCGGACGCGGTCACGCTCATCGGCACGGCCGGAGTGATGGCGGGTGCGCTGGTCTTCTTCCCCCGCGGGGAGTTCTTCTGGGGCACGATCGTCATCACCCTCTTCGTCTTCTCCGACCTCGTCGACGGCAACATGGCGCGCCAGGCGGGCATCTCCAGCCGCTGGGGGGCCTTCCTCGACTCGACCCTCGACCGGGTCGCGGACGGCGCGATCTTCGCCGGCTTCGCGCTCTGGTACGCGGGCGACGGTGACAACACCATGCTGTGCGCGGTCGCCATCTTCTGTCTCGCCAGCGGCCAGGTCGTCTCGTACACGAAGGCCAGGGGCGAGTCCATCGGGCTGCCGGTGGCGGTCAACGGGCTGATCGAGCGCGCGGAGCGGCTGGTCATCTCCCTCGTCGCGGCCGGTCTGGCCGGGCTGCACGCCTTCGGCGTCCCCGGGATCGACATCCTGCTGCCCATCGCGCTGTGGATCGTCGCCGCGGGCAGCCTCGTCACCCTCGGCCAGCGGGTGGTGACCGTACGCCGCGAGTCCGCCGAGGCCGACGCCGCCGCGGCGGCGGCGGGACCCGACGGGGCCGGCCACGCCGGGACCGACCACGCCCGGGGGAGTGGGGCCACGTCATGAGCGCGGCGAGCGACCGGCTGACCGACGCGCTGTACGGACTCGGCTGGAGCACGGTCAAGAAGCTCCCCGAACCCGTGGCGAACGCCCTCGGCAGGACCCTCGCGGACACCGTGTGGAAACGGCGCGGCAAGAGCGTGCTGCGGCTGGAGTCCAACCTGGCCCGGGTCGTGCCCGACGCGGACCCGGAGCGTCTCGCCGCCCTCTCCAAGGCGGGCATGCGCTCCTACATGCGGTACTGGATGGAGTCGTTCCGGCTGCCCGCCTGGAGCCGGGAACGGGTACGCGACGGGGTCGAGATCAAGGACATCGACCGACTCTTCGACGGGCTCACCACCGGCCGCGGCGTCGTCCTGGCACTGCCCCACATGGCCAACTGGGACCTGGCGGGAGCCTGGCTCACCCGGGCCCGCGACGTGCCCTTCACGACCGTCGCGGAGCGGCTCAAGCCCGAGACGCTGTACGACCGCTTCGTCGCCTACCGCGAGAGCCTGGGCATGGAGGTCCTTCCGCACACCGGCGGCGCCGCCTTCGGCACCCTCGCCCGGCGGCTGCGCGGCGGCGGACTCGTCGCCCTCGTCGCCGACCGCGACCTGTCCTCGTCCGGCGTCGAGGTCGAGTTCTTCGGGGACACCGCCCGGATGCCCGCGGGCCCCGCGCTGCTGGCGCAGCAGACCGGGGCGCTGCTGCTGCCCGTCTCCCTGTGGTTCGACGACACCCGGGTGATGCGCGGACAGGTCTTTCCGGCCGTCCCCGTACCGGAGACAGGCACCCGCGCCGAGAAGACGTCTGTGATGACACAGGCGGTGGCCGACGCCTTCGCCGCGGGAATCGCCGAACACCCGGAGGACTGGCACATGCTGCAACGGCTGTGGGTCGCGGACCTGGACCGGGGGCCCGAGTGAAGATCGGCATCGTCTGCCCGTACTCCTGGGACGTACCGGGCGGCGTCCAGTTCCACATCAGGGACCTCGCGGAACACCTCATCCGGCTCGGCCACGACGTCTCCGTACTGGCCCCCGCGGACGACGAGACGCCCCTCCCGCCGTACGTCGTCTCGGCGGGCCGCGCCGTGCCCGTCCCGTACAACGGCTCGGTCGCCCGCCTCAACTTCGGGTTCCTGTCGGCGGCCCGGGTACGGCGCTGGCTGCACGAGGGCACGTTCGACGTCATCCACATCCACGAGCCCGCCTCGCCGTCGCTGGGGCTGTTGAGCTGCTGGGCGGCGCAGGGGCCGATCGTCGCGACCTTCCACACCTCCAACCCGCGCTCACGCGCCATGATCGCGGCGTACCCGATCCTCCAGCCCGCGCTGGAGAAGATCAGCGCGCGGATCGCGGTGAGCGAGTACGCCCGGCGCACGCTGGTGGAACACCTCGGCGGCGACGCCGTGGTCATCCCGAACGGCGTCGACGTCGACTTCTTCGCCGAGGCCGAGCCCGAACCGGCCTGGCAGGGCGGCACGATCGGCTTCATAGGCCGCATCGACGAGCCGCGCAAGGGGCTGCCGGTGCTGATGCGGGCCCTCCCGAAGATCCTCGACGTCCACCCGGAGACCCGGCTGCTCGTGGCCGGGCGCGGGGACGAGAAGGAGGCGGTGGAGTCCCTGCCCAAGGAGATGCGCCGCCGCGTCGAGTTCCTCGGGATGGTCAGCGACGAGGACAAGGCGCGGCTGCTGCGCAGCGTCGACCTGTACGTCGCGCCCAACACCGGCGGCGAGAGCTTCGGGATCATCCTCGTCGAGGCGCTGTCGGCGGGCGCGGCGGTCCTCGCGAGCGACCTGGACGCGTTCGCGCAGGTCCTCGACCACGGGGCGGCGGGCGAACTCTTCACCAACGAGGACGCGGACGCGCTCGCCGGCGCGGCGGTACGGCTCCTGGGCGATCCGGACCGGCGCGCGGAGCTGCGCGAACGGGGCAGCGCGCATGTACGGCGCTTCGACTGGTCGACGGTCGGCGCGGACATCCTCGCGGTGTACGAGACGGTGACGGACGGGGCCGCGTCGGTGGCGGCGGACGAACGGACGGGGCTGCGGGCGCGGTTCGGGCTGGCGCGGGACTAGGGTCTCCCGTTCGGATCCCGCTGGGCTCGCCTGCCCCGGCCCCCTTTCCCCCGGTGGGCCCTCAACGCTCCGAGAGGGCCTACCCGTACGCGTAGTCTGCCGTGCGTGACCACCTTCGTCTGGATCGCCGTTGCCGTCGTGGCGATCGCGCTCTATCTCAGTTGGACCGCCGGCCGCCTCGACCGTCTGCACACCCGGATCGACGCCGCCCGGGCCGCCCTCGACGCCCAACTGCTGCGGCGTGCCTCGGTCGCCCAGGAGCTGGCCACCTCCGGGGTGCTCGATCCGGCCGCCTCGATCGTGCTGTATCAGGCCGCGCACGCCGCGCGGCAGGCCGAGGAGGAGCAGCGGGAGGTCGCCGAGAGCGAGTTGAGCCAGGCGCTGCGGGCCGTGTTCGGGGAGGCCGCCCAGGTGGAGGCCGTACAGGAGGCGCCCGGTGGGGAGGACGCCGCCGGGGAGCTCGCCGCCGCGGTACGGCGGGTCCCGATGGCGCGGCGGTTCCACAACGACGCCGTACGGGCCGCCCGCGCGCTGCGGCGCCACCGGAAGGTGCGGTGGTTCCGGCTCGCGGGGCACGCGCCGTTCCCGCTCGCCTTCGAGATGGACGACGAGCCGCCCGTCGCGCTGGCCGACCGGCCGGGGTCCTGAACGATCCACCGGCTTCCCATTGGCCCTTGCTGTGGACTGGTTCCGGGGCGTTTTCTGGACATCCCCCGTCGTACGAGTCAGTGAGGTCGCCCGTGTCCACCACCGCCCAGAACCCCGAGACCGGCACCGCGCGCGTCAAGCGCGGTATGGCCGAGCAGCTCAAGGGCGGTGTGATCATGGATGTGGTCACACCGGAGCAGGCGAAGATCGCCGAGGACGCCGGCGCGGTCGCCGTGATGGCGCTGGAGCGGGTGCCGGCCGACATCCGCAAGGACGGGGGCGTCGCGCGGATGTCCGACCCCGACATGATCGAGGGGATCATCGACGCGGTCTCCATCCCGGTCATGGCGAAGTCCCGGATCGGCCACTTCGTCGAGGCCCAGGTACTCCAGTCGCTGGGCGTGGACTACATCGACGAGTCGGAGGTGCTGACCCCCGCCGACGAGGTCAACCACTCGGACAAGTGGGCGTTCACGACGCCCTTCGTCTGTGGTGCCACCAACCTGGGCGAGGCGCTGCGCCGGATCGCCGAGGGCGCGGCCATGATCCGCTCGAAGGGCGAGGCGGGCACGGGCAATGTCGTCGAGGCGGTCAGGCACCTGCGGCAGATCAAGAACGAGATCGCCCGGCTGCGGGGGTACGACAACAACGAGCTGTACGCGGCGGCCAAGGAGCTGCGCGCCCCGTACGAGATCGTCAAGGAGGTCGCGGAGCTGGGCAAGCTGCCCGTGGTCCTCTTCTCCGCGGGCGGTGTCGCCACCCCCGCCGACGCCGCGCTGATGCGCCAGCTCGGCGCCGAGGGCGTCTTCGTGGGCTCCGGCATCTTCAAGTCGGGCGACCCGGCCAAGCGTGCCGCCGCGATCGTCAAGGCCACCACGTTCTACGACGACCCGAAGATCATCGCGGAGGCGTCGCGGAACCTGGGCGAGGCGATGGTCGGCATCAACTGCGACACGCTGCCCGAGACCGAGCGCTACGCGAACCGCGGCTGGTGATGAACGCCCCCGCGATCGGCGTCCTGGCGCTCCAGGGGGACGTCAGGGAGCATCTGGCCGCCCTGGCCGCGGCGGGAGCCGTGGCCGGGACGGTCCGGCGGCCCGAGGAGCTGGCCGAGGTCGACGGCCTGGTGATCCCGGGCGGCGAGTCCACCACGATGTCCAAACTGGCCGCGCTCTTCGGCATGCTGGAGCCGCTGCGCGCCCGGGTGCGGGCGGGGATGCCGGTGTACGGCACCTGCGCCGGGATGATCATGCTGGCCGAGAAGATCCTCGATCCTCGGTCCGGCCAGGAGACCGTCGGCGGCATCGACATGATCGTGCGGCGCAACGCCTTCGGCCGGCAGAACGAGTCCTTCGAGGCGGCCGTGGACGTCGCCGGGGTCGAGGGCGGACCCGTGGAGGGCGTCTTCATCCGGGCCCCGTGGGTCGAGTCGGTGGGGGCCGAGGTCCAGGTGCTCGCCGAGTACGGGGGGCATGTCGTCGCCGTACGGCAGGGGATGGCGCTGGCGACGTCCTTCCACCCCGAACTGACGGGCGACCACCGGCTGCACCGTTTCTTCACCGACATGGTGCGCTCCGCACAGTGACCTCCGCCCGGTAGGATCGCTGCCGAACGGGAGCAGTACCGGTTACGCGAAGGAGACAGGCAGATGTCCGGCCACTCTAAATGGGCTACGACGAAGCACAAGAAGGCCGTGATCGATGCCAAGCGCGGCAAGCTCTTCGCGAAGCTGATCAAGAACATCGAGGTCGCGGCGCGGACCGGCGGCGCCGACGTCGACGGCAACCCGACTCTGTTCGACGCCATCCAGAAGGCGAAGAAGAGCTCGGTCCCGAACAAGAACATCGACTCGGCCGTCAAGCGCGGCGCCGGCCTGGAGGCCGGTGGCGCCGACTACGAGACGATCATGTACGAGGGGTACGGCCCGAACGGTGTCGCGGTGCTCATCGAGTGCCTCACCGACAACCGCAACCGCGCCGCCTCCGACGTGCGCGTGGCGATGACCCGCAACGGCGGCTCCATGGCCGACCCGGGCTCCGTCTCCTACCTCTTCAACCGCAAGGGCGTCGTGATCGTCCCCAAGGGTGAGCTGGGCGAGGACGACGTGCTCGGCGCGGTGCTGGACGCGGGCGCCGAAGAGGTCAACGACCTCGGCGAGTCCTTCGAGGTGCTCAGCGAGGCCACCGACCTGGTCGCGGTCCGCACCGCGCTCCAGGAGGCCGGCATCGACTACGACTCGGCCGACGCCAACTTCGTGCCGACCATGCAGGTCGAGCTGGACGAGGAAGGGGCGCGCAAGATCTTCAAGCTGATCGACGCCCTGGAGGACAGCGACGACGTCCAGAACGTCTTCGCCAACTTCGACGTCTCGGACGACGTGATGGAGAAGGTCGACGCCTGACCCCCGCCCTTCGCACCCCCTCTCCTCGATGTCGGTCCGGTCCGTTGTCGGTGCCGACCGATACTGTCTGATCAGGGCTTCTCCCCTCGGGGGGAACGCATGACCGAGAGAGTGGGGGCGCGATGCGGGTGCTGGGTGTGGACCCCGGACTGACGCGGTGCGGGATCGGGGTCGTCGAAGGGGTCGCGGGACGGCCGCTGACGATGCTCGGCGTCGGCGTGGTGCGTACGCCCTCCGACGAGGAGATCGGCCCCCGTCTCGTCGCCATCGAGCAGGGCATCGACGCCTGGCTGGACGAGCACCGGCCCGAACACGTCGCCGTGGAGCGGGTGTTCGCCCAGCACAACGTGCGTACGGTCATGGGCACCGCCCAGGCCAGCGCGGTCGCCATGCTCTGCGCCTCACGCCGCGGCATCCCCGTCGCCCTGCACACCCCCAGCGAGGTCAAGGCCGCCGTCACCGGCAGCGGCCGGGCCGACAAGGCGCAGGTCGGCGCGATGGTCACCCGGCTGCTGCGGCTCGCGGCGCCGCCCAGGCCGGCCGACGCGGCGGACGCCCTCGCGCTGGCCATCTGCCACATCTGGCGCGCCCCGGCCATGAACCGCCTCCAGCAGGCCCAGGCGGCGGCCCGTCCCTCCCGTATCCCCGTCCGGAAGGTCACGCGATGATCGCGTTCGTCAGCGGCCCGGTCGCCGCCCTCGCCCCGACCACCGCGGTCATCGAGGTCGGCGGGATCGGCATGGCCGTCCAGTGCGCCCCCGGCACCCTCGCCGCGCTGCGCGTCGGCCAGGAGGCCCGGCTCGCCACCTCGCTGGTCGTCCGGGAGGACTCCCTGACGCTGTACGGCTTCGCCGACGACGACGAACGCCAGGTGTTCGAGCTGCTCCAGACCGCCAGCGGCGTCGGCCCCCGGCTCGCCCAGGCGATGCTCGCCGTGCACAGCCCCGACGCCTTGCGCCTCGCCGTCTCGACCGGCGACGAGAAGGCGCTGACGGCGGTCCCCGGCATCGGGAAGAAGGGCGCCCAGAAGCTGCTGCTGGAGCTGAAGGACCGGCTCGGCGCGCCACGGGGCGCCACCGTGGGGCGACAGGCCGGCGCGGTGGCCGCGGCCTCCTGGAGCGACCAGCTCCACGCCGCGCTCATCGGCCTCGGATACGCCGGGCGCGAGGCCGAGGAAGCGGTCGCCCAGGTCACCCCGGAGGCCGAGGCGGCCCTCGCCGCGGGCTCCCAGCCGCCGGTGCCCCAACTGCTGCGCGCCGCGCTCCAGAGCCTCAACCGCACCCGCTGAGCCTGCCCCCGCCGTACTCCATTCGGGCCGTTCTCGTACGCGCCCTCCCCCCGAGGTGAGACTGAGTGAACTGGGACGACACCGCCGACGACGCGGCCGAGCGACTGGTCGGCGCCGCCGCGGACGGTGAGGACCAGGCCGTCGAGGCGGCGCTGCGGCCCAAGTCGCTGGAGGAGTTCGTCGGACAGGAGCGGGTACGGGCCCAGCTCGACCTGGTGCTCAAGGCGGCCCTCGCCCGCGGCGCCACCGCCGACCATGTGCTGCTCTCCGGGGCGCCGGGGCTCGGCAAGACCACCCTTTCGATGATCATCGCGGCGGAGATGAACGCCCCGATCCGCATCACCTCGGGCCCGGCGATCCAGCACGCGGGTGATCTCGCCGCGATCCTCTCGTCCCTCCAGGAGGGCGAGGTCCTCTTCCTCGACGAGATCCACCGCATGTCCCGGCCCGCCGAGGAGATGCTCTACATGGCGATGGAGGACTTCCGGGTCGACGTGATCGTCGGCAAGGGCCCCGGCGCCACCGCCATCCCGCTGGAGCTGCCGCCCTTCACCCTGGTCGGCGCCACCACCCGGGCCGGACTGCTGCCGCCGCCGCTGCGGGACCGCTTCGGCTTCACCGGCCACATGGAGTTCTACGAGAGCGTCGAACTGGAGCGGGTCATCCACCGCTCCGCCCAGCTCCTGGACCTGGAGATAGACACCGAAGGGGCCGCCGAGATCGCCGGACGCTCCCGTGGCACCCCCCGGATCGCCAACCGGCTGCTGCGCCGCGTACGGGACTACGCCCAGGTCAAGGCGGACGGGCGGATCACCCGAGAGGTGGCCGAGGTGGCCCTCGCGGTGTACGAGGTCGACGCGCGCGGCCTCGACCGGCTCGACCGGGCCGTGCTCCAGGCGCTGCTCAAACTCTTCGGCGGCGGGCCCGTGGGGCTGTCGACCCTGGCGGTGGCCGTGGGGGAGGAGCGCGAGACGGTCGAGGAGGTCGCCGAGCCCTTTCTCGTACGGGAAGGGCTGCTCGCCCGTACCCCGCGCGGCCGGGTCGCGACCCCGGCGGCGTGGGCGCATCTCGGGCTCACCCCGCCCCAGCAGGTGTCCGGCGCGCCCGGACAACCCGGCCTGTTCGGGGCGTGACGGCATGAACACGCGCACGGCAGGAACCCCGGTGCGACGCTGGGCGTTGTTCCAACGAAGCGGACTCGCTTAGACTCCGCCGATGCCGCCCTTCCGGAGCGGCATGCCCACCCCCGTATATCAGGCCGCTCGACAGCGCGGTCGTGCGAAGGAAGTTCCCTCCCGTGAGTCTCGTGACCCTTCTCCCCTTCATCGTGCTCATCGGGGCCATGTTCCTGATGACCCGGTCCGCCAAGAAGAAGCAGCAGGCCGCCGCGCAGATGCGCGACGAGATGCAGCCCGGCACCGGCATCCGCACCATCGGGGGCATGTACGCCACCGTCAAGGAGGTGCACGACGACATGGTCCTCCTGGAGGTGGCTCCCGGCGTTCACGCGGTCTACGCCAAGAACGCCATCGGCGCGGTGCTGGACGACGACGAGTACAACCGCATCGTGCACGGCGACGACCCGAGCGACTCCGAGACGCCGGTCGTGCCCGACGACGCCTCCTCGCTGACCGGTCCCGCCGGCACCGCCTCCGTGGACGAGACCAGGATCGACCTCGGCAAGAAGCCCGAGGAGACCACGGACGCCGAGTCCGCCGACGCCACGACCGAGGCGAAGGCCGACGAGACGGCTGAGAAGGCTGAGAAGGCCGAGAACGCCGAGAACAAGGCCGAGGGCAAGACCGACGGCGAGTCCGGCGCGAAGTAGCCGGGTCCGCGCCGACCGGCCGCACCACGGCCGCCGGCGACTCACGGTCGCGCTGATTTCTGCGGGGGCGGGTCCCCACTACACTTCGTGGCCGCTCCGGCGCACACCCGGCGTGGGGCGGTTGGACAGGGAGAAACGAGAAGGTGGCAGCACCTAATAAGGGCCGAAGGCAAGCGGGGTCCCCAGGCAGGCCAGGGCGCACCCTGGTGTTGTTCCTGATTGCCATGGTGGCCCTCACGGGCGGGATGTTCTGGTCCGGCCATGTCACGCCACGTCTGGGGATCGACCTCGCGGGCGGGACCAGCATCACGCTCCAGGCGAAGAACACGCCGGGCAAGCCGAACGCGATCAACAAGACCAACATGGACACCGCCGTCAGCATCATCGAGCGGCGTGTCAACGGTCTTGGTGTCTCGGAGGCCGAGGTTCAGACCCAGGGCGACGAGAACATCATCGTCAACATCCCCCGGGGCACGAACGAGAAGCAGGCCCGCGAGCAGGTCGGCACCACCGCCCAGCTCTACTTCCGGCCGGTGCTGACCGTCGCCGCGGGGAGCCCGACGAAGCCGCAGCCCTCGGGCAGCGGCTCGCCGAGCGCGACCCCCTCCTCCTCGACCAGCGCTTCCACCGGCGACAAGGCGGGTGACAAGGCCGGCGACGCCGACACCACGGCGTCGCCCTCCGCGTCCGCCACCTCCCAGGGCCGGGCCGTCACGGACGCGCTGAAGGCGGACGCCTCGCCCTCGCCCGACGCCTCCGCCTCCGACGGCAAGCCGTCGGACAAGAAGGACGAGTCCCCGGACCCGGCCCCCTCCGCGAGCGCCTCCAGCGACCCGGCCACCGCCGCCCTGGAGAAGAAGTTCACGGAGCTGGACTGCACCAACGAGAAGGCGCGCACCGAGGTCAACCAGAGCGCCGCGCCCAAGGACACCATCGTCGCCTGCGGCCAGAACTCGGGCGGCGAGTGGGAGAAGTACGTCCTGGGCCCGGCCGAGCTGGAGGGCACGGACGTCGACGACGCCAAGGGCGTCCTCGACCAGCAGCGTGGCATGTGGATCGTCACGATGGACTTCACCGGTGCGGGCACCAAGAAGTTCCAGTCGATCACCGGCAAGCTCTCGCAGCAGCAGGCGCCGATGAACCAGTTCGCCATCGTGCTCGACGGCAACGTCGTCTCCGCGCCCTCGGTGAGCCAGACGCTCGGCGGCAGCGCCGAGATCTCCGGCAGCTTCACCCAGCAGTCCGCCCAGGACCTGGGCAACATCCTGTCGTACGGCGCGCTGCCCCTGACCTTCCAGGAGCAGTCCGTCACGACGGTCACCGCCGCGCTCGGCGGGGAACAGCTCGAAGCGGGTCTGATCGCCGGCGCGATCGGCCTCGCCCTGGTCATCATCTACCTGGTGGCCTACTACCGCGGTCTCTCCGCGATCGCCATCCTCAGCCTCGGCGCCTCCGGCGTCATGACGTACACGATCATGTCGCTCCTCGGCCCCGGCATCGGCTTCGCGCTGAACCTGCCCGCGGTCTGCGGCGCCATCGTCGCCATCGGTATCACCGCGGACTCGTTCATCGTGTACTTCGAACGCATCCGGGACGAGATCCGCGAGGGCCGTACGCTCCGCCCGGCCGTCGAGCGGGCCTGGCCGCGCGCCCGGCGCACCATCCTCGTCTCCGACTTCGTGTCGTTCCTCGCCGCCGCGGTGCTCTTCCTGGTCACCGTCGGCAAGGTCCAGGGCTTCGCGTTCACCCTCGGTCTGACCACGCTCCTCGACGTGGTCGTGGTGTTCTTCTTCACCAAGCCCGTGATGACGCTGCTGGCCCGTACGAAGTTCTTCTCCAGCGGCCACCCGTGGTCCGGTCTGGACCCGACGCGCCTCGGTGCCAAGCCGCCGCTGCGCCGTTCCCGCCGTGTCAGCGCTCCCACCGACCCGAAGGAGGCGTGAGATGTCCCGACTCGGCGATCTCGGCGCCCGGCTCTACCGAGGCGAAGTCGGTTACGACTTCATCGGGAAGCGCAAGATCTGGTACGGAATCTCGATCCTGATCACCATCACGGCCATCGCGGCCCTGGCGGTGCGCGGGCTCAACATGGGCATCGAGTTCAAGGGCGGTGCCGTCTTCACCATCCCGAGCACGAGCATCTCGGAGGTCCAGGCCCGCGAGGACGCCCAGAAGGCGTCCGGGCACGACGCGATCGTCCAGAAGCTCGGCAACGGCGGCATGCGGATCCAGGTCACGGAGCTGGACACCAAGCAGGCCGACGCGGTGAAGACCCAGCTCGCCAAGGACCTCAAGGTCGACGAGGCGAAGATCAACGCGGACCTGGTCGGTCCGAGCTGGGGCGCGACCATCGCCAACAAGGCGTGGATGGGTCTCGGGATCTTCATGGTCCTGGTGGTGATCTATCTCGCGATCGCCTTCGAATGGCGGATGGCGGTCGCCGCGCTCATCGCCCTGATCCACGACCTCACGATCACCGTCGGCGTGTACACCCTGGTCGGCTTCGAGGTCACCCCGGGTACGGTGATCGGTCTGCTGACCATTCTCGGTTACTCCCTCTACGACACGGTCGTCGTCTTCGACAGCCTCAAGGAGGGGGCGGACGGGATCACCAAGCAGAGCCGGTGGACCTACAGCGAGGTCGCCAACCGGTCGATCAACAGCACGCTGGTGCGTTCGATCAACACCACCGTCGTCGCGCTGCTGCCCGTGGGCGCGCTGCTCTTCATCGGCGGCGGCTTCCTCGGCGCCGGCATGCTGAACGACATCTCGCTCTCGCTCTTCGTCGGCCTCGCCGCCGGCGCGTACTCCTCGATCTTCATCGCCACGCCTCTCGTCGCCGACCTGAAGGAACGCGACCCGAAGATCAAGGCGCTGAAGAAGCGGGTGCTCGCCAAGCGCGCGACGGCCGCCGCCAAGGGCGAACAGGCCGACACCCCCACCGGCGGTGACGACGGCACCGAGGACGACCCGCAGGACGCCGCACCGGCCGCCGTGGCGGGTCCGCGCGGTCGCGGCGGCCGGGGCCGCCCCTCGGGATCGGGGAGGCGTCGATGAGCGACACCAGCACCCAGGAGCTGCTGCTCAGCCGTATCCGTGACGTGGCGGACTACCCGAAGCCGGGCGTGGTGTTCAAGGACATCACCCCGCTGCTGGCCGACCCCAAGGCGTTCACGGCGCTCACGGACGCCCTCGCCGACCTGTGCGTACGGTTCGGCGCGACGAAGATCGTCGGCCTGGAGGCGCGCGGCTTCATCCTGGCCGCCCCCGTGGCGGTCCGGGCGGGCGTCGGGTTCATCCCCGTACGCAAGGCCGGCAAGCTCCCCGGCGCGACGCTGTCGCAGTCGTACGACCTGGAGTACGGCTCCGCGCGGATCGAGGTCCACGCCGAGGACCTGGACCACGGCGACCGCGTCCTGGTCATCGACGACGTCCTGGCCACCGGCGGTACGGCGGAGGCCTCCCTGGAGCTGGTCCGGCGGGCCGGCGCCGAGATCGTGGGCGTCGCGGTCCTCATGGAGCTGGGATTCCTGGGCGGCCGGGAGCGGCTGCTCCCCGCGCTCGACGGTGCCCCGCTGGAGGCACTGATCACGCTCTGAGCGGCGCCGGAACCCGCATTTTGGGCGGCATGGGAACACGGCAGGACGGGCACCCGGGAATCATCGGGTGCCCGTCCCGCGTTCCGAGGAGCCAGGCCTTGGGGCGAGAGGGGCGCCCGAGGTCGATACCATGGAACCTCCGGGCCTGACCGGGGGACCTGGATCCGCACGAGGAGCGCTCTTGCCAGACGAGGTCCAGCCACTGGCCGCCGCGACGCCCGATCACCCCGCAGACCGGGCCGCCGCCGGCTCCGCCACGCCGCCGCACAAGGCCCCGGTCGCCGCCGAACCCCCGGCGGCCCCCACGCCGCCCGAGCGCCCCCTGGTGCCCGTGAGCGCCCCCAAACCGGGCGCCACGGCCGCGCCGCGCTCCGGAGGCTCCTCCAACCGGGTGAGGGCCCGTCTCGCGCGTCTGGGCGTCCAGCGCTCCTCCCCGTACAACCCCGTCCTGGAGCCGCTGCTGCGGACCGTACGGGGGAACGACCCCAAGATCGAGACCGCGACGCTGCGCCAGATCGAGAGCGCCTACCAGGTCGCCGAGCGCTGGCACCGGGGACAGAAGCGCAAGAGCGGCGATCCGTACATCACGCACCCGCTCGCGGTCACCACGATCCTCGCCGAGCTGGGCATGGACCCCGCCACCCTGATGGCCGGCCTGCTGCACGACACCGTCGAGGACACCGAGTACGGCCTGGACACCCTGCGCCGCGACTTCGGCGACCAGGTCGCGCTCCTGGTCGACGGGGTCACCAAGCTCGACAAGGTGAAGTTCGGCGAGGCCGCGCAGGCCGAGACCGTGCGCAAGATGGTCGTCGCCATGGCCAAGGACCCGCGCGTCCTGGTCATCAAGCTCGCCGACCGGCTCCACAACATGCGCACCATGCGCTACCTCAAGCGGGAGAAGCAGGAGAAGAAGGCCCGCGAGACGCTGGAGATCTACGCGCCCCTCGCCCACCGGCTGGGCATGAACACCATCAAGTGGGAGCTGGAGGACCTCGCCTTCGCGATCCTCTACCCCAAGATGTACGACGAGATCGTCCGGCTGGTCGCCGAGCGCGCGCCCAAGCGCGACGAGTACCTGGCCATAGTGACCGACGAGGTCCAGTCGGACCTGCGCGCGGCCCGGATCAAGGCCACCGTCACCGGACGGCCGAAGCACTACTACAGCGTCTACCAGAAGATGATCGTCCGCGGCCGGGACTTCGCGGAGATCTACGACCTGGTGGGCATCCGGGTCCTCGTCGACACGGTCCGCGACTGCTACGCGGCGCTCGGCACGGTCCACGCGCGGTGGAATCCGGTCCCCGGCCGGTTCAAGGACTACATCGCGATGCCCAAGTTCAACATGTACCAGTCGCTGCACACGACGGTCATCGGGCCCAACGGCAAGCCGGTCGAACTCCAGATCCGTACGTTCGACATGCACCGCCGCGCCGAGTACGGCATCGCCGCGCACTGGAAGTACAAGCAGGAGGCCGTCGCCGGCGCCTCCAAGGTCCGTACCGACGTGCCCAGGAGCGCGGGCCGGGGCGGGAGCCAGGACACCGTCAACGACATGGCGTGGCTGCGCCAGCTCCTGGACTGGCAGAAGGAGACCGAGGACCCCAGCGAGTTCCTGGAGTCGCTCCGCTTCGACCTCTCGCGCAACGAGGTCTTCGTCTTCACCCCCAAGGGCGATGTCATAGCGCTGCCCGCGGGGGCCACCCCCGTCGACTTCGCGTACGCCGTCCACACCGAGGTCGGCCACCGCACCATAGGGGCACGGGTCAACGGGCGGCTCGTACCGCTCGAATCGACCCTCGACAACGGCGACCTGGTGGAGGTCTTCACCTCCAAGGCGTCCGGCGCCGGCCCCTCGCGCGACTGGCTCGGCTTCGTCAAGTCGCCGCGGGCCCGCAACAAGATCCGCGCCTGGTTCTCCAAGGAGCGCCGCGACGAGGCGATCGAACAGGGCAAGGACGCCATCGCGCGGGCCATGCGCAAGCAGAACCTGCCGATCCAGCGCATCCTCACCGGGGACTCCCTGGTCACGCTCGCGCACGAGATGCGCTACCCCGACATCTCGTCCCTGTACGCGGCGATCGGCGAGGGCCATGTGGCCGCGCAGGGCGTCGTGCAGAAGCTGGTCCAGGCCCTCGGCGGCGAGGAGGCGGCCAACGAGGACATCGCGGAGAACTCCCCGCCCTCCCACAGCCGGAACAAGCGCCGCTCCAACGCGGACCCCGGCGTGGTCGTCAAGGGCGTCGAGGACGTCTGGGTGAAGCTCGCCCGCTGCTGTACGCCCGTACCCGGCGACCCGATCATCGGCTTCGTCACCCGCGGCAGCGGCATCTCCGTCCACCGCGCCGACTGCGTCAACGTGGACGCGCTCTCCCAGCAGCCCGAGCGGATCAAGGACGTCGAGTGGGCGCCCACCCAGTCCTCGGTCTTCCTGGTCGCCATCCAGGTCGAGGCCCTGGACCGCTCGCGGCTCCTGTCGGACGTCACCCGGGTCCTCTCCGACCAGCACGTCAACATCCTCTCCGCCGCCGTCCAGACGTCCCGGGACCGGGTCGCCACCTCACGCTTCACCTTCGAGATGGGCGACCCGAAACACCTGGGCCACGTACTGAAGGCGGTACGGGGCGTGGAGGGCGTCTACGACGTCTACCGCGTCACCTCGGCCCGCAGGCCCTGAGCGGGGACGACGGACAACGGGACCACGCGGGCCCCGGGCGGAGCGCACGGGTTCCGGCGCGGGCCACGCGGTTCCTGGCGGACCGCGCGGACCACGCGTTTCCTGGCGGACCGCGCGGACCACGCCGTTCTGGCGTGCCACGCGGTTGCCGGCTGACTACGTACGAC
>NZ_JBHZDA010000091.1:0-29692 GCF_042755665.1 Streptomyces sp. NPDC059142 | reverse complement strand
GGAGTGCCACGCCGCCGCGGCGCCCCATCGCGGGGCGGCGGCGGCCGAGGCGCTGCGCCGGGGCGGGACGCACACCGACCCGGGCACCGCCGATCTGACCGCCTTCGCCGAGGAGTACGCGCTGGCGCGGCTGTGGAAGACCTGGGGCATCCGGCCCGCGAGCGTCCTCGGCACGGGGGTCGGCGCGCTGACGGCGGCCACCGTGGCCGGGGCGCTCGACCTCGACGGCGCGGTCCGGCTGGTGCTCGGCCGGGCCCGGCTGCTGAACGGCGGCGACGGAACCGACGGCGGCGACGGGACCGCCCGAACCGACGGGACCGCCCGAACCGACGGGACCGCCCGAACCGACGGGACCGCCGGAGACACAGCGGCGGCCGACCGCTTCCAGGAGCTGGTCCGCGAGGTCGGCCCCCGGGCGCCCCGTATCCCCGTCGCCTGCGCGGTGTCGGGACGGCTGCTCGCCCCCGACGAGGTGGTGGAGCGCGCCCGCTGGTCCGCCGCCCCGGCGGAGGAGGGGAACACCGGGGCCGCGCTCGCCGCGCTGCTGGCGGAGCCCCACGCCGTCCTGGTCGAGATCGGGGCCGGTGCCGCGCTGACCTCCCTGGCCCGCGCGAACCCGGGCCGCGCCGACACCCATGTCCTGGTCCCCACGCTGACCGGGACCGGCGCCGCCGGTGAACCCCCGTCGCTGCTCACCGCCCTGGGCGAGCTGTGGCTGGCCGGCGCGGCGGTCTCCTGGGACGCGGTCCACGGCGGCCGGCGCAGGCTGCGGGTCCCCCTGCCCGCGTACCCCTTCGAGCGGCAGCGCCACCTCGTCGAAGTGCCCGAGCCCGAGCCCGCACCCCTCCGTGCCGAGCCCGGCCCCGCGCCCGTGACGGAGGACGGCGGCGGACCGGACCGGGAGGAGACCGTCCTCGTGGTGGCCCGGCTGTACGCGGAGATCCTCGGACTCCCCGAAGTCGGCCCGGACGACAGCTTCTTCGACCTCGGCGGTGACTCGCTCATCGCCGTCCAGCTCCTGACCCGTACCCGCGAGCTCTTCGCGGTGGACCTCGACGTGCTGTCGCTGTACGAGGCCGAGACGGCGGCCCAACTCGCCGAACTCATCGACAAGTCGACGGCCGACGGCGACAGCAGCCGATGACCGGCCGTCCCGTGAGGAGTCACCATCGTGGAAGCGACCGAGCCGAAGACCGGCGCGGCGGGCGCCGCCCCGGGCACGCCCTGGCTCATCCGCCGGCAGCGCAGACCGGACGCCCCCGTCGATCTGTACTGCTTCACACACGCCGGGGGATCGCCCGGAGAGTACGTCCGCTGGTCCGACGGGCTGCCCGGGGCGCAGGTCTGGGCGGTGCAGTTGCCCGGCCGGGCGTCACGCCGGGCCGAGCCGCCGTACACCGCGATGAGGCCGCTGGTCGACGCGCTGGTGGAGGCGGTCTCCTTCGACCGGCCGTTCGCCTTCTTCGGCCACAGCCTCGGCGGGCTGGTCGCCTTCGAGGTCGCCAGAACGCTCCGCGACCTCGGCCGGCGGCAGCCGGAGCGGCTGTTCCTGTCGTCCTGTCCGCCGCCGCCCCTGCCCCTGTCCGGCCGCGGGACGCCGATGCACACGCTCCCCGACGCCGAACTGCTGGCCGAGACGGAACGCCGGTGGGGTCCGCTGCCGGACGCGGTCCGCTCGCACCCCGAGCTCCTCACGATCGTGCTCAGCTACACCCGGTCCGACGTCGCGGTCTTCGAGACGTACGCGTACGTCCCGGGGCCGCCGCTCGACCTGCCGGTCACGGTCTTCGCCGGGACCGAGGAACGGGACACCTTCCGTTTCGAGGACTGGGGGAACCACACCCGGGGACCGGTCGACCTGAACTTCCTTCCCGGGGGCCACTTCTACCTCCGCGCCGAGCAGCGCGAGCTGCTGCGCCAGGTCGCCGGGAGGCTGCCGGGCGCCGTGCCGGGAACGGGGCACGCGGGGCCCACGGACACGTGAAGCACTGACGGGAGTCGCCATGCGCTACACCACCTTCGGCCGTGACACCGGTCTGCGGGTGTCGGAGTACGCCCTCGGCACGGGCAACTTCGGCACCCGCGCGAGAAGCGACGGGCCCGGCTCCGACCTGCTGTGGGGCAGACGCGGGCCGGGCGCGGACCGGGAGGGGTCCCGGGCCGTGTTCGAGCGGTTCGCCGAGGCGGGCGGTACCTTCATCGACACCGCCGACTGCTACCAGTTCGGCGAGTCCGAGGAGCTGGTGGGCGAGTTCGTCGCCGCCGACCGCGACCACTTCGTCCTCGCGACCAAGTTCACCAACGGGGCCTCGCCCCGGCTCCACGTCTCCGGCACGGGCAACAGCCGCAAGAACATGGTCCGGTCCGTCGAGGCCAGCCTGAGACGTCTGGGCACCGACTACATCGACCTGTACTGGGCGCACTTCCCCGACACGGTCACCCCCGTCGAGGAGATCCTGGCCGCCTTCGACGACCTCGTACGCGCCGGGAAGATCCTGTACGCCGGGCTCTCCAACTTCCCCGCCTGGCGGGTCTCCCGGGCCGCCGCCATCGCCGAGGCGCGCGGCTGGGCGCCGGTCACCGGCATCCAGAGCGAGTACAGCCTGGCGCAGCGCACCCCCGACCGGGAGCTGCTGCCCATGGCCGACAGCCTCGGCCTCGGCGCGGCCCTGTGGTCGCCGCTCGGCGGCGGGCTGCTCACCGGGCTGTACCGGCGCGGCGCCGACGGCTGGACCAGCGAGGGCAAGCGCGTGATCCGCGGCGGGGACGCCGACCAGCGGGAGGCGATCCTCGACGAGGTGCTGACCGTGGCGAAGGAGACCGGGGAGCCCCCGGCGCGGATCGCCGTCGCCTGGGTGCGCTCCCGCGCCCGGCGGGCCGGCACCGGGTTCGTCCCGGTCATCGGGCCCCGCGACGAGGCCCAGCTCGCGGACTATCTGGAAGCCCTGGACATCACCCTCACCGAGGACCAGACGGCCCGGCTGGACGCGGTGAGCGCCGTACCGCTCGGCGCACCCCACGAGGTGAACGCGCTCACCCTGGACCCGGTGCTCGGCGGGGCGGAAGGGCGGGTGGAGCCTCCCGCCACCCCGGCCGCCTGATGCCGGGGCCGGAGGACCGGGTGGGCGGGGGCGACCCGTCGGCGGGCGAGATCACCGGGGTGTGGCGGCTGGCCTCGTTCCACGACGTCGACGCCGAAGGGTCCACCCGGGAGGGCCCGTTGGGCCCCGACCCGACAGGTCTGCTCTTCTACTCCGCCGAGGGGCACGTGTCGGTGACGATGATGCGCGCGGTGGAGCCCCGGGGGCCCGGCGAGCCGCCGGCGGAGCGGCCGGCGCGGAGCTACATGAGCTACGCGGGGACCTGGCGGCGGCTCGGGGACCAGGTCGTCCACACCATCACGGTGGCCCCCGACCCCGGGTGGATCGGCACCGACCAGGTCCGGGACCTGACCCTGGAGGGCGACCGGCTCACGCTGTACGGCGACGCGCTGGTCGGCCGGCCGCAGCGCCGGGTGCTGGAGTGGCACCGCGTCACCGGTGCCGACTGACGGGACGTCGGGGACGCGAGAGGGTTCCGTAACGCCGGGGGTGACAGCGCGTCAGGGGTCGTCCGTGGCTCCCGTAACGCCCCCGACACGCCTGGCGCGTCCCGCACCGCTATCCCGGCGCGTCCCCCGCGAACTCCAGCCGTACCGCGGGCTCCTCGGCCATGACCAGCCGGGCGTGGCCGAGGAACGCCCGCGCCGCCGGGCTGACCGGTTCGCCGCCGCGCCAGCCGAGCGCGAGCCGCCCGCGGAGCACCGGAGGGTCGAAGGGCAGCACCCACAGCCCGGCCGGGTGGGCGCGTGCGAGGGGTTCGGGCAGGATCGCCAGCCCCAGTCCGCCCCCGGCGAGTTCGGCCAGGGTGCTGGGGTTTCCGGCCTCGAAGCCGATCCGCGGGGCGAAGCCGGCGGCGGAGCACGCCTCGTCGAGACTCGTGCGCAGCCCGGTGCCGCGCGGGAGGCTGATCAGCGTACGGTCCCTGAGGTCGTCCAGGGTGATCTCCGCGCGCCCGGCGAGGGGGTCCCCCTGGCAGACGGCGCCGACCAGCGCCTCGTCGGCGATGACCTGGGTACGGACGCCCGGCGCGTGGGTGGCCGACAGGCCGATGATCGCCGCGTCGAGCCGGCCCGCCCGCAGCGAGGCGACGAGCTGTTCGGAGTTGGCCTCCGAGAGGGTGATCTCCACCGAGGGGTGGCCCCGGTGGAAACCGGCGAGCAGCGCGGGCAGGTCGATGGCTCCGCAGGAGGGCACCACGCCGAGCGCGACCTGCCCGCGGACCAGTCCGGTGAGTTCGTCGACGGCCAGGCGGGTGTCCATGACCGCGGCCAGGGCGGCCCTCGCGTACGGCAGCACCGCCGCGCCCACCTCGGTCAGCCGGACGGTGCGGCCGGAGCGGTCCAGCAGCTCTTCACCGAGTTCTCTTTCGAGGCGGCGGATCTGGGCGCTCACCCCGGGCTGGGCGACCTGCACCCGGGCAGCCGCTCTGGTGAAACTCGCTTCCTCGGCCACGGCGATGAAGTACTCCAACTGCCTCAGCTCCATAACGAATGATGCTAGCAGTGAGACGAACCAGATCTTGGACTACTAGTGACCGGTGCTCCAGGCTGTGCACACATGGGCTTGCTCTCCCGCCCGTGTCCTCCGCGCCCCGCGAAAGGAACAGCACCGTCATGAGTGAACTCCCGGCAGCAGCGATCCAGGAGCTTTCGGAACGGGTCGAAGGGCCGGTGTTCCGGCCGGGCCGCCCCGGGTACGACGAGGAACGCTCCGGATTCCAGACCGCCTTCCGCCACCGCCCCGCGGTGATCGTCGGCGCGGCCGGGGCGGCCGACGTGAGCGCCGCCGTGGCCTTCGCGGCCGAGCACGGGCTGCCGGTCGCCGTGCAGGCCACCGGGCACGGGCTGTCCGCCGCCGCCGACGGCGAGGGGCTGCTCATCAGCACCCGCCGGATGGACGGCGTCGTGATCGACCCCGAGGCCCGCACCGCCCGCTTCGACGCCGGTGTGCGGTGGGAACAGGTCGTCGCGGACGCGGCCCCGCACGGGCTCGCGCCGCTCAACGGCTCCGCCCCGCACGTGGGCGCGGTCGCCTACACGCTCGGCGGCGGACTGGGGCTGCTGGCCCGCGAGTTCGGGTACGCGGCCGACCATGTGCGCTCCATCGACGTGGTCACCGCCGACGCGACGGTCCGCACGGTCACGGCCGGGAGCGATCCCGACCTGTTCTGGGCGCTGCGCGGCGGGCGGGACAACTTCGGTGTGGTGACGAGCATGGAGGTCGACCTCTTCCCGGTCAGCCGGCTCTACGGCGGCGGGCTGTTCTTCCCCGCCGAGGCGGTGACGGACGTGCTCACCGCCTATCTGGCGTGGACCGCGACCGTGCCCGAGGAACTGACCTCGTCCGTCTCGCTGATGGCCTATCCGGACCTCCCGGTCGTCCCCGCCCCGCTGCGGGGCCGTTACGTGGCCCACGTACGGATCGCCTACACCGGCGACGAGGCCTCCGGGGAGCGTCTGGTGGCGCCGCTGCGGGCGATCGGCCCCCGGCTGATCGACAGCGTGCGGGAAATGCCGTACACCGCCTGCGGCACCATCTACAACGACCCGGCCTTCCCGCACGCGTACTACGGGAACAATGTGTTGCTGGGTGAATTGGATTCCTCGGTGCTGGTCAAGACGGTGCTCGATGTGGCGGGTCCCGGGGCGCCCGCGCTGTGCGTGATCGATCTGCGGCATCTGGGGGGCGCCCTTTCCCGGCCGCCCGCCGTTCCCAGCGCGGTCGGAAACCGGGACGCGCAGTTCATCCTGCGCGTGCTGACGCCCCTGGCGGCCTCCGATCTCGATGTGGCCAAGCCCGTGCACCAGAGGCTTTTCGACGCGCTGCGGCCGTGGACCACGGGACGTTCGCTGAATTTCGTCTACAGCGACGAGGACATGCCCGACCAGACGAGCGCCGTCTATGCGTCCGACGACCTCCGCCGGCTCGCGGAACTCAAGAGCGTCCACGACCCGGCCAATCTGTTCCGCCTCAACCACAACATCGCCCCGGCCGCCGCCGGGTGACGTGATCGCGGCGGACACACACGGCGTGCGACCGGTGCGGGACGCTCCGTGACCGGTTCGTGCGGCCGGACGTGGCCGGGGGGTGCGCGAGCGGGGCTCCCGGCCACTGTTTCCGGACATCTGTTCCGTGACCGGAATTGCATGTTTCCGGGAATCCCCGGCGGGTGGGCGGTGTGGGGGATTCCCTGGACGGTTCCGGACGGCCTCGCGTCGCGTGTGTCCCTCTGGATCGGAGAAGGTATTTGATGATTAGGTTGAAACAGCGCCGGTGACAACGCTGTCATCAGGGCTTCAAGTGGACTCGGGGGGGTCGCGTTGGTCTGCTTTCGCGTGACAAGGTCCCGCTTTGCTCGACTGCGCGACCTCTTCCATTGGTTATCTCATTAAAGAAGGGGGCCGGTGGGAATATGGAGTTCCGTATTCTGGGGCCGGTTGAGATTTCGCACGAGGAACGCTTGGTGCCGCTGGGGGGAAGCAAGCCGAAATCGATTCTTGCTGCTCTGCTTCTGGCGAATGGAAAAACCATCTCCAACAGTGAGATCAGTGAGGCGTTGTGGGGGGTCCAGCCGCCCACGACGGTACAGGCGCAGATTCACACCTACGTGTCCCGGCTGCGCAAGGCGGTCGGTCCCGAAGTCACCATCGTGCGCCGGTCGACCGGGTACGTCCTGCCGATCGGCCCCGTGAAGCTGGACTACGCGGAATTCCTGCGGCTGTCGTCCCTCGGCCAGGCCGCGCTGCTCGACCAGCGGTACGAAGGGGCTTCCGCCTATCTGTCCGAGGCGCTGGCGCAATGGCGCGGATCGGCGCTCGGGGGAGTGACGTCCCATCTGGCCGACACCGAACTGCCCCGGCTCGACGAGTCGAGGATCACCGTGTTCGAGCAGATGGCGGAGGCGGATCTGGGGCTCGGGCGCCATGCCGAACTCCTGACGGCCCTCACCGATCTGGTGGAGGAGTTCCCCGTACGGGAGCGGCTGCGCTCCCTGCTCATGAAGGCGCTGTACCGCAGCGGCCGGCAGGCGGACGCGCTGGCCGTCTACTACTCCGCCCGCAAGGTGCTCGCCGAGGACCTCGGCGTCTACCCGAGCCCGTCGCTGAACGCCGTCTTCCAGGGCATCCTCAACGGCGACCCGGAACTGGACGCGCCGCGCGTGCGGCTGCACACCGTACGCCACCGGCCCACGGCCGAGATCCCCGCCAGGATCCCGCCGGACATCGCGGACTTCACCGGCCGCCGGGCCGAACTGCGGGAGCTGGCCGAGCGGCTCTCCCCGTCGAGCCCCGCCCAGCCCCTGGTCATCACGGGGATGGTCGGGTCGGGCAAGAGCGCGCTGGCGGTACGGGCGGCCCACGAGAACGCCGCGAAGTTCCCCGACGGGCAGTTGCACGTGGACTTCACCAAAGAGGGGAACCGCATGCGCGGGACCTACGGCGTCCTCGGTGAACTCATCCGCGCGGTCGACCCGGACGTGACGCTGCCCAGCTCCCTGATCGAGCGGATCTGGCTGTACCGGAGCAACATCGCCAGCCGGAAGATGCTCGTACTCCTCGACAACGTGATGGACGAGAAGCAGGTGCGCCCGTTCCTGCCGGGGGTCGGCGAGTCCCGGGTCATCGTGACGAGCCGCTCCTGCCTGGCCCCGCTGGAAGGAGCCCGTATCACCCGGGTCGGCGCCTTCGACCGCGCCGAGGCCGTCGAGCTGGTGAGCCGGATCGTCGGCGACGGCCGGGTCTCGGCGGAGCCGGTGTCCACGGAGGCGCTGGTCGAGCTCTGCGACCGGCTTCCGCTGGCGGTCCGGGTGGCCGCGGCGCGGCTGGCGGCCAAACCCCACTGGCCGATATCCCATCTCGTGGGCCGGATGGTCGACCCCTCGCGGAACCGTCTCGACGAATTACGGATCGCCGATCTCGATGTCCGCTCGAAGATCCAGCGGAGCTTCGGTCACCTCTCCGACGACATGAGATCGGCGCTCGCCTGGCTGGCGCTGCTGCCCTCCGGCCAGATATCCGCCGTCACCGCGTCGCTCCCTCTCGAAGTGAGCGGGGTCGAGGCCGAGGACATCCTGGAACACCTCGTCGAACACAATGTGCTCAGCGCCTGCGGAGTGGACGACAAGGGGAATCTGACCTACTCCTTCTCCAGCCTGGTCTGGATGACGGCCCTGGAGATGCCCGAGCGGTTCGCCACCATGGGCGGCTCGTCCGTCGGCCGCTGCCGGGCGCGGCTCTCCTCCTGAGCCGGGGAACCGCCGGAGCCCCGTGAGCGGGTGAACACCCCGTCAGGCGCGGGGGGTCCGGACGGTCCCGTCGACGACGGGCAGCCTGCGGCGGGCGCGGGCGATCAGCGCGCGGCCGGCCGGACTGGTGGGCCCGCCGGGCCGCCAGGCGAAGGCCAGACGTCCGCGCAGGACCGGCTCCCTGATCGGGACCGCCCGCAGCCGCGCCGCGCGCGTCGCGGCGAACGCACAGGGCAGGATCGCGATCCCGAGCCCACGGGCGGCGAGTTGGGCCAGCACGTTCAGATCGCCGGCCTCGAACGCGATCTGGGGGACGAAGCCGACCCCGGCGCACGCGTCGTCGAGCCGCGCGCGCAGCCCGGTGCCGCCGGGCAGGCTGATCAGCGGCCGGCCGCGCAGCGTGTCCAGCGAGATGGCCGACTGGACCGCGAGTTCGTGGTCCTTGTGGACCGCGGCGACCAGCTCCTGGTCGTCGACCACATGCATCTCGATGTCGTCCGGGGCCGTGTCCCCCACACTGATGATCGCCGCGTCGAGCCGTCCCGTGCGCAGCCCGTCGAGGAGCTGGTCGGAGGTCTCCTCGCACAGCGAGATCTCGACGCCCGGGTGGTCGTTGTGGAATCCGGCGAGCAGTCCGGGCAGATCGACCTGGTGGGAGGTCACCGTCCCGATGGCGACCCGGCCCCGGAGCAGCCCGGTCAGCTCGTCGACGGTGAGCCGTACGCCCTCCACCGCGGCGAGCGCGGCGCGCGCGTACGGCAGGACGGCCGTGCCCGCCTCGGTCAGTTGGACCGAGCGGCCCGAGCGGTCCAGCAGCTCCTGTCCGAGTTCGCGCTCCAGTTGGCGTACCTGAGCGCTCACCCCGGGCTGGGCCACGTTCATCCTGGCGGCGGCGCGGGTGAAGTTCTGCTCCTCGACCACGGCCACGAAGTATGCGAGCTGCCGAAGTTCCATAAGCAGTGATTCTAGCAATGAGATTTACTAAGTCTTGGACTTCTGGAAGTTGGTACGCGAGGGTTGCGGGTGAGCAGAGATAGGAGTTGATCATGTCCGAAACCCGTCAACCCGCCGCGACGCCCGAGGAACTGGCCCGGCTCTTCGTGGAGAGGGCCAACGCCCGGGACGCCGAAGGGCTGTCCGAGCTGTACGCGTCCGACGCGGTGCTCGCCTATCCGCCGGGCGGCTCGACGGTGGGCCGGGAGGCGATCCGCGCGGTCTGGGAGCGGATGCTCGAACACGCGCCGCTGCCCTTCCCGGTCGAGGACCCGCTGCCGACCGTGCGCTACGGCGACCTCGCCCTCACCTCCACCCGTGACTCCGACAACACGGGCGGCCGGGTCCAGGTCGCGCGTCAGCAGCCGGACGGCTCCTGGCTGCGGATCATGGACCGGCCCGAGGTCCCCAAGGAGTAGAACTCCTCCCGTGGCGGGGGCCGCACCCGGTGAGGTGCCCGGTCCCCGTCACCGTGCCGTTCCCTCCTGGCGCCTCCCCGGCCGGCACACCCCGAGGACCGCGACGAGCAGCGCGAGCGACGCCGCCACCGGCGGTACGGCGTAGGCCTCGGCCGGAGTGGTGTGTTCCGCCGCCCAGCCGCCCAGGGCCGCGCCCGCCGCGATCCCCGCGAGCAGCGCGGTCACCGCCAGGGTCATCGACTCGTTCAGCCGGGCCTCCGGCGTGAGGCGCTGGACGAGGGTCATCCCCGTCACCATCGTCGGCGCGGTCGCCGCGCCCGCCAGCAGCAGCGCCCCGGCCAGCAGCGGCAGCGAGCCCGTACGCGCCGCGAGCGCCGGCAGGACCAGCAGCGCCGCCATCGCGGCGACACACAGCGGCAGCCTCACCCGCGGACGGCGCGCCGGGGCCAGCGAGCCGAGCAGCAGCCCCGAGACCCCCGATCCGGCGGCCTGGAGCGCGAGCACCGCGCCCGCCCACGCCCCGTGTCCCCGGTCGTCGGCGTGGGCGAGCGTGACGACCTCCATGGCGCCGAAGACCACGCCCGTGGCGAGGAAGACGGCGAGCAGCGCGGTCAGCGCGGGGGAGTGCAGCGGGGCCAGGGAGGCGGCGGTACGCCCGGCGGCGGGCGGTTCGGTGGCGCGCTGGGCCGCGAAGACCAGGATGCCGGTCAGCAGCAGGACCGCGCCGGTCAGGGTGCCCGCCTCGGGGAAGAGCGCGGTGCACAGGAAGGCGGCCAGCACCGGACCCAGCATGAAACACAGCTCGTCGGCGGCCTGTTCGAAGGCGTGGGCGGTGTGCAGGGCCGCCGCGTCGCCCCGGTGCAGATGGGCCCAGCGCGCCCGGGACATGCCGCCCGTGTTGGGGGTGGTGGCGGTCGCCGCGTAGGCGGCGAAGAGCGTCCAGTCCGGGGCCCCGTACCGTACGCAGAGCAGCAGGGCCACCGAACCGAGTACGGCGATCACGGTGGCGGGGACGGCGACACGGGCCTGTCCGTACCGGTCGACGAGGCGCGCCGTCCAGGGGCCGGCCAGGGCCGTGGCCGCGAGACCGGTGGCGGTGACGGCGCCCGCCAGCGCGTACGACCCGCGCGACCCGGCGATCATGATCACGGCGGCCACGCTGAACATCCCCATCGGGAGGCGCGCGAGCAGGTTCCCCGCGGTGAACGCGCGGGCGCCCGGGGGCGCGAAGAGCCGGGCGTAGGGACGCGCACGCCGCCGCGCACTCCGGCGCGGGGCGTCCCGGCGCACACCGTGGTGTGTGCTTCCGTACGCCTCCTGCCTCGCGGCCAGGACCAGCGTGGAGCCGGTCACCGCCGGCAGCGGTGTGGTCCGCCGGTCGGGGGAGGGGCGCGGGGCGGTGAACGGACGGGAACGGGGGCGCGGGGAGCGGGAGTACGGCATGGCCTCACCCTCGGGGCCCGCTCCGTGCCCGGTCCAACACCTGATGGGCGGCCGTTCACGCAATTCCGTTGTCAATGCCGGACACGCGCTGTTCAATGCCGTGTGCCCCAGGACATCGACCCCCGGCTGCTGCGCGCCTTCACCGTCACCGCCGAAGAGCTGCACTTCACCCGCGCCGCCGCCCGGCTGTACCTCGCCCAGCAGGCCCTCAGCCGCGATGTCCGTCGGCTGGAGCGGGAGTTGGGCGTGGAGTTGTTCGTCAGGACCACCCGCAGGGTGACCCTGACGGCGGACGGCGAGCGGCTGCTCCCGTACGCCCGCCGGGTGCTCGCCGCCCAGGACGAACTGCTGGCCGCCCGCACGGGCGAGGCGCCGCCGCTGCTCGTGGACCTCAACACCGAGGGCATGGTCTCCGGGCGGGTACTGGCGCGCGCCCGGGAACTCGCCCCGCACCACGAGCTGATGGCGCGCTTCCGCAGCGGTCTGACCGCCGCCGCCGACGACCTCCTCGCGGGGCGGCTCGACGCCTCCTTCGGCTACGTGGGAGGGCTCGCGCCCGTCCTGCGCGACGCGCTCGCCCACCAACTCGTACGGTACGAACCGATGGCCGTGCTCCTGCCGTACGACCATCCGCTGGCCCGGCTCCCCGAGGTGCCGCTCGACGCGCTCGCGGGCGAGAGCGTGTACGCGGGCGCCGGCAACCCGGGGACCGCGGAGTGGACCGGGCTGGCGCGGCGGCTCTTCGCGGGGCGCTCCATCGGGATCGCCCCGCCCGCGCCGATGGCCGTCGGCGCGCAGGAGTTCCGCCGAGTCATGGCCAAGCATCGCCAACCGGTCCTGGCCGTCGTAGATTTCCCGGTGATGCCGGACACAGTGCTGCGTCCGCTCGTCGATCCCGTCCCGCTGTCGCCGCTCTCGCTCGTGTGGCGCAAAGAGTCGCGTCATCCGGGGCTGGACGCGCTACGAGCTGCCGCTGCCGGGCTCGCAGCCGAAGAAGGATGGCTGGATCCGAACCCTGCCGATCTCCTCCTACCACTGTCATTGCATTGATACATCACAACTTGTGAACCGGATCCACACACACTCCCGGTGCGCTACATTCGTTGCCCGGGTGCGGTGTGGTAGGGGAGCGCGGTGCGAGTGGGGTCTCGGCCGACAAATTCAGCCAGCTCATGTATGCACCTAAATCAGTCAGCGGTGGGGGATGTGCGTACTTCAGTGGAACAGTGGCGCGAAGATGCCCGGACCGGGCACATGTACGAGCCGAACGATGTGACCGTGGAACTGGACGGTCTGGGCCGTCAGCTCTCCGAACTGCCCGCCGGGACCCGTCCCGGGGCGAAGCCCGCCGCCACGGGCGCCGACACCACCATAGGCACCGTCATAGGCGCCGACGGCACCATAGGCACCGGCCCCGCCCCGGCCCACGGCCCGCGGCCCGGCGCCGACGACACGGCCGAGCCCCCCGAGGGCCCCGTCTTCGTCGACGAGAGCGGCCGGCGCAGCAAGAAGCTCCGCAGGGCCGGCTGGGTCGTCGCGATCGCCTGCGCCTGCTACGCCGCCACCGTGGTGGCCGCGCTCCTCGGCGGCGACTCCTCCGCCCCCTGGCTCCAGATACCGGGTCTCGCGGACAAGAAGCAGCCGGACACCGTGCAGATACAGCCCGCCCCCACCACCTCCCCGACCGCGGTGGGCGACGCGGGACCGGCCGTCTCGCCGACGGCGACGGACACCGGCGGCGTCACCTCGCCCCGTACCTCGGGGACCGTGACCACCGGCGACTCGGTCGTCCCCGCGCAGGGCCCGTCGAACTCCGTTGCGCCCCCCGTGGCCTCCGGCACCCCCGGCGACACCGACCCCGACCCCGGGAAGAGCGACGACACCGGGACCGGCACCTCCGGCGGCGCGGGTTCCGCGGGCGCCGGGGGCGGGACCCCGACGCCCACCACCAGCGACATCAGCTCGCCGTCCACCGATCCCAGCCCTCCCGTCGAGACACCGTCGGTCGACGACGGCGGCCAACTGGCAGCGGAAGGCGCGCGGTAGATGACCTCCTCCGGCAGGCGGGCCCAGCCGCGCAAGGCCCGGCCGAGCGACACCCCGCACGGCACCACCACGGACCACCACACCCACCACGGCACACCTCAGCAGGGCGCACCTCACCACGGCGCGAACCACCGGAGCGCCAAGCCCCGCAGGAGCGCCCGGCCCGCCCGGCGGCGCCGGCTGCCCATGCGCTACCTGCTGCCCTCGCTCGTCCTCGTCGCGCTCGCCGCCATGCTCATGCTCCGCGGCTACGTCCACAGCGAGATCCTCGCCGACCACCGCGTCCGCCCCCCGGCCGCCACGGACCAGGTCCCGCGCCACATCCTCGAAGGCGGCCCCGTCATCGACGCGCGCGGCACCGAGGCCGCCCGGTCGATCGACATCCCCGACCGGAAGCTCGTCCTCACCTTCGACGACGGCCCGGACCCCGAGTGGACCCCCAAGGTCCTCGACGAACTCAAGAGGTACAACGCCCACGGCGTCTTCTTCGTCACCGGCACCATGGCCTCCCGCTACCCCGCGCTCGTCAAGCGCATGGTCGACGAGGGTCACGAGATCGGGCTGCACACCTTCAACCACCCCGACCTCTCCTACCAGACCCGGTCCCGGATCGACTGGGAGCTGACCCAGAACCAACTCGCGCTCGCGGGCGCCGCCGGGATCCGCTCCTCGCTCTTCCGGCCCCCGTACTCCTCCTTCGCCGACGCCATGGACAACAAGTCGTGGCCGGTCACCCAGTACATCGGCAGCCGCGGCTACATCACCGTCCTCGACAGCCTCGACAGCGAGGACTGGAAGCGCCCCGGCGTCGACGCGATCATCAAGGGCGTCACCCCCGAGGGCCACGAGGGCTCCATCGTCCTCATGCACGACTCCGGCGGCGACCGCTCCCAGACCGTCGCGGCGCTCGGCCGCTACCTGCCCGAGATGCAGAAGCGCGGCTTCACCTTCGCCAACCTCACCGAGGCGCTCGGCGCGCCCAGCGCCCACACCCCGGTCGCCGGGGTCGAGTTGTGGAAGGGCAAGGCGTGGGTCGCCGCCGTCGCCCTCTCGGACAACCTCACCGGCGTCCTGGTCGCCGGGCTGGCCGTGATCGGCTTCCTGGTCATCTCGCGGTTCGGGCTGATGCTGATCCTCTCCTTCGCGCACGCCCGCAAGGTGCGCCGCCGCGACTTCCGCTGGGGCCCCGAGGTCACCGAACCGGTCACCGTCCTCGTCCCCGCGTACAACGAACGCGAGTGCATCGCCAACACGGTCAACTCCCTGATGGCGAGCGACCATCCGGTCGAGGTGATCGTCGTCGACGACGGCTCGACCGACGGGACCGCCGACATCGTCGAGGCGCTCTGGCTGCCGGGCGTCCATGTCGTACGCCAGCAGAACGGCGGCAAACCGGCCGCCCTCAACAACGGCATCGCGCACGCCAGTCACGACATCGTGGTGATGATGGACGGCGACACCGTCTTCGAACCCTCCACCGTGCGGGAGCTGGTGCAGCCCTTCGGGGATCCGCGGGTCGGCGCCGTCGCGGGCAACGCCAAGGTCGGCAACCGCGACACCCTCATCGGGGCCTGGCAGCACATCGAGTACGTGATGGGCTTCAACCTCGACCGCCGTATGTACGACGTCCTCGGCTGCATGCCCACCATCCCCGGCGCCATCGGCGCCTTCCGCCGCCAGGCGCTGGACCGCGTCGGCGGGATGAGCGACGACACGCTCGCCGAGGACACCGACATCACCATGGCCATGCACCGGGACGGCTGGCGCGTCGTCTACGCCGAGCGCGCCCGCGCCTGGACCGAGGCCCCGGAGTCCGTGCAGCAGCTCTGGTCCCAGCGCTACCGCTGGAGCTACGGCACGATGCAGGCGATCTGGAAGCACCGCCGCGCCGTCGTCGAACGCGGCCCCTCCGGCCGCTTCGGCCGCGTCGGACTGCCGCTGGTCTCCCTCTTCATGGTGCTGGCGCCGCTGCTGGCCCCGCTGATCGACGTCTTCCTCGTGTACGGCCTGGTCTTCGGCCCCACACAGAAGACCGTCGGCGCGTGGCTGGGCGTCCTGCTCGTCCAGGCCGTGTGCGCCGCCTACGCCTTCCGGCTCGACGGGGAACGTATGACACACCTCATCTCACTGCCCCTCCAGCAGATCCTGTACCGGCAGCTCATGTACGTCGTGCTGCTCCAGTCCTGGATCACCGCGCTCACCGGCGGCCGGCTGCGCTGGCAGAAGCTGCGCCGCACCGGCGTGGTGGAGGCGCCGGGAGCGATCCCGGGCCGGTCCGCACGGGACACCGAGCGGAGGCCGGTCGCGTGAGCCACCACTCCGTGAACGCGGGCGGTACGGACGCCACCCCCGCGTACGGCCACCCCACCCTGACCCCGGGCCCGGCCGGACCGCCCGTCGCGCCGTCCACCGTCCCGCTCCCCGAGGCGGCCGAACCGGCGCCCCGGCCGCCGGGCCGCGACCGCTACCTCGACCTGCTGCGCGCCGTCGCACTCGTCCGCGTCGTGGTCTTCCACATCTTCGGCTGGGCCTGGCTGACGGTCCTCTTCCCCTCCATGGGCGTGATGTTCGCGCTGGCCGGGTCCCTGATGGCCAGGTCGCTCGCGAAGCGCCCGCCGTGGAGCGTGCTGCGCGGCAGGCTGCGCAGGCTGCTGCCGCCGATGTGGGCGCTGGCGCTGGTCATCGTGCCGGTGATGTTCCTGATGGGCTGGAAGCCGGTGCGCGAGGAGGGGCTGTGGGGCCTCGTCCGGCTGCTCAACTACCTCGTGCCGATCGGCGCCCCGCCGTTCCCGTTCGAGAGCGGTGACGGCAGCGGCATCCTGGACACGACGTGGGCCGAGGACTCCGCGGGCCCGCTCTGGTACATCCGCGCCTACCTGTGGTTCGTCCTGCTCTCGCCGCTGCTGGTACGGGCGTTCCGCCGGGCGCCGTGGGTGACGCTGCTCTTCCCCGTCGCCCTGACGGCCGTCATCGGCACCGGACTGGTCACCGTCCCCGGCGAGTTCGGGATGGCGCTCACCGACTTCGCGGTGTACGGCGCCTGCTGGGTGCTCGGCTTCGCGCACAACGACGGCATGTTCCAGAAGGTGCCGCGCTATCTGACCGTCTCGCTGGCGGCCATGACCATGGCGTTCGGCCTGTGGTGGGCCTCGGGCCATCTCACCGCCGAGGGCTGGAACCTGGACGAGATCCCGCTCGCCCAGGCGACCTGGTCGCTCGGGTTCGTGGTGATCCTGCTCCAGTACTCGCCGTCCTGGCACGAACTGCCCGGCAAGCTCAAGCAGTTCGACTCGACGATCACCCTGGCCAACAACCGGGCCGTGACGATCTACCTCTGGCACAACCTGCTGATCATGATGACGTACCCGCTCATCGACCTGCTCTGGAACATCCCGGGCTCCGAATCCTTCGCCACGGAGCTGGACTCGCTCTACAACGTGCTGCCGCTGGTCATGGTCTGGCCGATGATCGGGCTGATGATCCTCGCCGTCGGATGGGTCGAGGACCTGGCGGCGCAGCGCCGGCCCAGACTGTGGCCGAACGGGGAGAAGCGGAGCAGGGGCACCCGCGGACGCTGACCCGGTGGACGCCGCACGGCGGCGCCGGTGGGCGCCGGGCCCTCAGCCCGCGTACGCCGAACTCTCCCGGACGACCAGCGAGGGCGTCAGCAGCACCTGCTCCGGCGTCCCCTGCGGCTCCTTGATCCGGTCCAGCAGCAGCCGGGTGCAGGCGCGGCCCACCTCGGGCAGCGGCTGGCGCAGGCTGGTCAGGCCGGGGGTGAGCAGCCCGGCGGCGGAGGAGTCGTCGAAGCCGACGACGGCGACGTCGCGCCCCGGCGTACGGCCGCTCCCCAGCAGCGCCCGGTAGCAGCCGAGGGCGAGGGTGTCGCTGACCGCCACCACGGCCGTCGCACCGGCGGAGAGCAGCGGGGCCACCGCGTCCCGCGCGGCGTCGACCTCGTTCACCGCGGCCACCCGCAGACCGCGTACGGGGAGCCCGTGGCGGCGCATCGCCTCCCGCCACCCCCCGGCCCGGTCGTCGCCCGTGCCCGAGCCCTTCGGCCAGCCGAGCAGGGCGATCCTGCGGTGGCCGAGCGCGACGAGATGGTCGACGGCGGCCGAGGTGCCGTGGGCGCCGTCCACGTCCACCCAGTCCCCGGCGGGCCGCGCCGACCAGGGGCGGCCGAAGGCGACGAAGGGGACACCGCGCTTGCGCAGCCAGTCCGGACGGCGGTCGCCCCGGAAGGTGTGCGTGAGGACGAACCCGTCGACCGGCTGCTCCCGCAGCAGCTCGGCGTAGCAGTCGGGTTCGTGCTCGGCCCCGGCGGGCGCGGTGAAGAGCAGCACCCGGTACCCGGCCTCGTTGGCCGACCGCGAGAACGCGTGCAGGAAATGGTCCATCACCGGCCCCGAGTCCCCCTGCGTCATCGGATGGACCCCGTAACCGATCAGCTTGCTGGAGCGCGTCCGCAGGGCGCGCGCGGCCTGGTGCGGCCGGTAGTCCAGCTCGGCTATCGCCCGGCGGACCCGCTCCAGGGTCGGCGCCGCGAGGAGTTCCGGGGCGTTGACCGCGTTGGACACGGTCTGCGGCGACACCCCCGCCCGCTGGGCGACCTGTATCAGGGTGGCCGGCCGGTCGCCCCGGCCGGTGGATCTCGTCGTCGTACGCGCCATGCGGTCTCCTCGCGTCGGGGCGCGCGCCGGCCGCTCCAACGCGTACTGAGTAGCCCCGAGTTGGAACAGTAATCGGCGCGCGACGGAGAACGACGCGGATTTTCGCCGGTCACCGGGGCCCCGGGCCCCCGGATCCGTCCGCGCGCCGCGCTCACAGCGGCCCCGCGCCCCGGGTGAGAGCAAGGTTGCGCGGCGGTCATTTTGCGGCACGGGGGCGAAACGCGACGTATCTACGGTCGGGGACCACCTACCGAACCCGTCCGTGGAGGCGTGATGACTGCCCCGATCACCACCGTCGCAGCACGAAAAGGGGGCCGCTGGATCGAGCACTGGGATCCGGAGGACGAGACCTTCTGGCGCGGGACCGGCGAGCCGATAGCCCGGCGCAATCTGCTCTTCTCCGTGCTCTCCGAGCACATCGGCTTCTCCATCTGGACCCTCTGGTCCGTGATGGTGCTGTTCATGGGGCCGGAGTACGGCGTCGACCCGGCCGGGAAGTTCTTCCTGATCGCGACCGCCACCCTGGTCGGCTCGATCGTGCGGGTCCCCTACACCTTCGCCGTCGCCCGCTTCGGCGGACGGAACTGGACGGTCTTCAGCGCGCTGATGCTGCTCCTGCCGACCGTCGCCGCGTTCGTCGTCATGGAGCCGGGGACCTCGTACACCACCTTCATGGTGGTCTCCGCGCTCACCGGGGTCGGCGGCGGGAACTTCGCCTCCTCCATGACGAACATCAACTCCTTCTTCCCGCTGCGCAAGAAGGGCTGGGCCCTCGGCCTCAACGCGGGCGGCGGGAACATCGGCGTACCGGTCGTACAGCTCGTCGGACTGCTGGTGATCGGGGTCGCGGGCGCCTCGCACCCCCGGATCGTGCTCGGTGTCTACATCCCCCTGATCATCGTCGCCGCCGTCTGCGCCGCGCTGTTCATGGACAACCTCGCGCCCGTCAGGAACGACACCGGCGCCGCCAAGGAGGCCGTACGCGACCGGCACACCTGGATCATGGCCGTCCTCTACGTCGGGACGTTCGGGTCGTTCATCGGGTACAGCTTCGCGTTCGGGCTCGTCCTCCAGACCCAGTTCGGCCGCACCCCGCTCCAGGCCGCCTCGATCACCTTCATCGGACCGCTGCTCGGCTCGCTGGTCAGGCCGGTCGGCGGGATGCTCGCCGACCGGCACGGCGGCGCCCGGATCACCCTGTGGAACTTCGCCGCGATGGCCGCCGCGACCGGTGTGGTGGTCTTCGCCTCCGTGATCGAGTCGCTGACCGTCTTCCTCGTCGGGTTCGTCGCGCTGTTCCTGCTCACCGGACTCGGCAACGGCTCCACGTACAAGATGATCCCCGGCATCTTCCAGGCCAGGGCGCTCGACCAGGGCATGTCCGGCGAGGCCGCCGCCGCGTACGGACGCCGGCTCTCCGGGGCCTCGATGGGGCTGATCGGAGCAGTCGGCGCACTCGGCGGGCTGGCGATCAACCTCGCCTTCCGGCAGTCCTTCCAGACGGCGGGGACCGGCACCGCGGCCTTCGTCGCCTTCCTGGTCTTCTACGCGTGCTGCTACGTCCTCACCTGGGCGGTATACCTTCGAAGGGCGCCCGTCCGCTCCGTACAGGCCGAGAGCGAGCCCGAGTTCGGCTACGCGCGGGTGTAGACCGGAGGCGGACGTAACGCCGGTGAAATGGAGGCGTACCGGGCCTGTCACGCGCGGTTGACAGGCTCGGTCGTCTTGACCGGTGCGACAGACACGCGTGCGAGTGCGAAGGTGGCGCGAGCGGGAGAAACGGCGGGAGGAGACACGTGGACGGACAGGGGCACGGCCCGCTCGCGGGATTCACCATCGGGGTCACCGCGGCCCGGCGCGCCGACGAGCTGGGGGCGCTGCTCCAGCGCCGCGGCGGCTCCGTCGTGCACGCGCCCGCCCTGCGCATCGTGCAGCTCGCCGACGACGCGGAGCTGCTGACCGCGACGAAGGAGCTGATCGACCACGTGCCCGACGTGGTCGTCGCCACGACCGCGATCGGCTTCCGCGGCTGGGTCGGCGCGGCCGACGGCTGGGGCCACGGCGAGGACCTGCTGGCCTGTCTGCGCGGTGTCGAGCTGCTGGCCCGCGGCCCCAAGGTGAAGGGCGCCATCCGGGCCGCCGGGCTCACCGAGGCGTGGTCGCCCACCTCCGAGTCCATGGCCGAGGTCCTGGACCGCCTCCTCGGCGAGGGCGTCGAGGGGCGCCGGATCGCGCTCCAGCTCCACGGCGAACCCCTGCCCGGCTTCGTGGAGGCGCTGCGGGCGGGCGGCGCCGATGTCGTGGTCGTGCCCGTCTACCGCTGGATGCCGCCGGAGGACCTCGCCCCGGTCGACCGGCTGATCGACGCGACCGTGGCCCGCTCCGTGGACGCCGTCACCTTCACCAGCGCGCCCGCCGCCGCCTCGCTGCTCTCCCGCGCCGAGGAGCGCGGCCGGCTCACCGAACTGCTCGACGCCCTCCACCACGACGTGCTGGCGGCGTGCGTCGGACCGGTCACCGCGCTGCCGCTCCAGGCGCGCGGGATCGACACCGTCCAGCCGGAGCGCTTCCGGCTCGGCCCGCTCGTCCAGGTGCTCTGTACGGAGCTGCCGGGACGCGCCCGTACGCTGCCGGTCGCGGGCCACCGCGTGGAGATCCGCGGCCACGCGGTCCTCGTCGACGGCGAGCTGCGCCCGGTGCCGCCCGCCGGTATGGCGCTGCTGAAGGTGCTGACGCGGCGGCCGGGCTGGGTGGTCCCGCGGGCGGAGCTGCTGCGCGCGCTGCCCGGCGCGGGCCGCGACGAGCACGCCGTGGAGACGGCGATGGCCCGCCTCAGGACCGCGCTGGGCGCCCCCAAGCTGATCCACACCGTGGTCAAGCGCGGCTACCGGCTGGCGCTGGACCCGTCGGCGGACTCCAAGTACGCCGACGGCTGAGCGGCGGCCGGCCCGGCGCCGGCGCCCGTCCGGAAAGTGGTCCGTGAGCTCCGGACCTGCCTGGGTACCGTACGGAGATGGCCTCTGACTCCCCGATCCTCATCCGTCCCGCCGCCCCGGCCGACGCCGAGCCGGTCGTGGAGGCGCTGCTGCGCAACCGCGACCACATGCGCCCCTGGGGACCCGTACGTCCCGCCGACTACTTCACCGCGCAGGCCCAGGCCAACCGGATCGCCGACCCGTCCGTCCGGATCTGGCACCTCGGGGACGGCGACCTGGTCGTCGGCCAGGCGGTCCTCTCCACCATCGTGCTGGGGCCCTTCCGCAGCGCGAGCCTCGGCTACTGGGTCGACGCCGGGTACACCGGACGCGGCCTGGCGACGCGTCTGGTCGAGGAGGTCTGCCGGGCCGCCCGGGACGACCTGGGACTGCACCGCGTCGAGGCGGCGACCGTACTGGCCAACGCCGCGTCCCAGCGCGTGCTCCGCAAGTGCGGTTTCGAGATGATCGGCACCGCCCCCGACTACCTGCACATCGACGGCGCCTGGCGCGACCACCACCTCTTCCAGCGCATCCTGCACAACGGCCCGCCGAACACCGCTCCCTGACACCGGATCGGACACCGCGGCGGCGGGGGTTCCGGCGGGGCCGCCTTGGGGGCACTCTGGGAGAGGCGGCACCCGGGGCGGCACCCACGGTGACATCCGAGGCGGTGACAGGCGCATGACGGCGGGCAGAACGGCGGGCACGGCGGGCACGGGCGCGTACGGCTGGCGGTTCGACTCCGGGCGGATCTGCCTGGACCTGATGGCCACCGCGGAACCGCCCCAGGGAGGCCGGGGGCGGCTCGACGACGGTGTCCCCCTCGGCCGGTGGCTGCTCGGCGCCGGACTGCTGCCGCCCGGCACCCCGCTCGCCCGGATCGACGCCCACTGGGTCCGCTCCTTCACCGAACTCCGCGACGGCATAGGGCGGTTGGTGCGCGCCGAGATCGACGGCCGGCAGGCGCCCACCGCCCTGGAACGGGTCAACGCGCTCGCGGCCGGGGCGCCGCCGGGCATCAGGGCCGTACGGAACGACGCGGGCGTCCTGGTCCGCGCGCCGATCGCCGAGCCGGAGTGCGCCGCGCTGCTCGCCGCCGTGGCGAGGGACGCCGTGGAACTCCTCACCGACCAGGAGGCGCGGGCCCGGCTGCGGCGGTGCGAGGGCGACCGCTGCCGGCGTGTCTACCTCGACACCTCCCGGGGGCGGCGCCGCCGTTGGTGCTCCAGCGAGGTCTGCGGGAACCGCGAACGGGTCGCCCGCCACCGGCGCAGGACGGCCCCGGCCGAGGCGTGAGCGCGCCCCGGCGCGCCGGGGGCCCGTCGGCCCCGTGACGCGGTGGGGCGGCGTCGGCCCCGTGACGCGGGCCCGGCGCTGACGCGGGCCCGGCGCTGACGCGGGCCCGGCGCTGACGCGGGCCCGGAGCTGACGCGGCCCCGGAGCTGACGCGGCCCCGGGCCCCGTAACGCGCCAAAGGCGGCACAGGCGTCGGTTCTGCACACTTCGGGTGGCCGGACAAGGGTGCCTCTCCGGCCGATTCCATAGGGTTCTTGCACTATTTCAAGCCAACTCTGCGCGCCCTCTTTGCGAGTCGCGGACATCTCCTCCACGAGTTCTGCACGAATCCCGGTGTACGGCAACGATCGGTGTGCGAGCCGCCCAGCGGGCGTGGGAGCGCGCCCAAAAGATCTTGGAAGATTTTTCGGAACGGTTGAGCACCGCTGGTCGGGCTTCCGTAGTGATGAGGGAGAAGCAGCCATGAAGGTATCGACCGGGAGGTTTAGGTGCGCAAGGATGCGGCCGTGGCCGATGACCGCCCTCACCGGGCCCGACACCGGAGCGCGACACCGCGCACCAACACTCCCGCACCAGACGAGGAGTTGATGCGAGCCCTCTACCGGGAACATGCCGGACCGCTGCTCGCCTACGTCATGCGTCTCGTGGCGGGCGACCGCCAGCGAGCCGAGGACGTCGTGCAAGAGACGCTCATCCGTGCCTGGAAGAACGCCGGTCAGCTCAACCGGGCGACCGGCTCTGTCCGACCTTGGCTGGTGACGGTCGCCCGACGCATCGTCATCGACGGACACCGCAGCCGGCAGGCCCGGCCGCAGGAAGTCGATCCGTCGCCGCTGGAGGTCATGCCCGCGGAGGACGAGATCGACAAGGCGTTGTGGCTTATGACGCTCTCAGATGCCCTTGAGGATTTGACCCCTGCCCACCGGGAAGTACTCGTGGAGACGTACTTCAAGGGGCGTACGGTCAACGAGGCGGCCGAAACGCTCGGCATACCCAGCGGGACCGTGCGTTCCCGAGTGTTCTACGCACTGCGTTCGATGAAGCTCGCGTTGGAGGAGAGGGGGGTCTCGGCATGACCACGCACGAGCAGTACGGACTGGGCGACGAAAGTACTGTGCATGAAACCGTCGGCGCGTATGTTCTCGGCATTCTGGACGATGTCGACGCCTCCGTCTTCGAAGCGCATCTGGCCGGGTGCCGGATCTGCGCGGTCCATCTGGAGGAGTTCTCCGGGATGGAACCGATGCTGGCGATGCTGGCGGACAGCCCGGACCCGTTCGGCTCCATGGGGCCACCGGGCTCCATGGCCTCCGTGTCCTCCATCGGTCCGCAGGCCCCGCCTCCGGTCCCGCTCTCCCAGCTCCCGACACCGTCCGTCTCCGTACGGCCCAGCCCCCAGCTTCTCGACAAGCTGGTCGACGAGGTCGCCGCGAAACGCGTCAAGCGCAAGCGCCGCGGGCTCTACCTCGTCGCCGCCGCTGCCGCGCTGATCGTCGGCGGTCCCGTCGCGGTCGGGGTGGCCACCCAGGGCGGCGGCAGCGGCAGCAGCAACATCGAGGCGCTCTCCACCCCGGCGAAGCAATTCGGCCAGATGCACGACAAGGCCGGGGCCACGGACCCGGCCACGAAGGTCAGCGGCACCGTCGCCATGGAGGAGAAGCTCTACGGCACGCTGATGACCCTGGAGCTGAAGAACATCAAGGGCCCGCTGAAGTGCAGCCTGATCGTCGTCTCCAAGACGGGTGAGCAGGAGGTCGTGACCTCCTGGTCCGTGCCCAAGTGGGGGTACGGCATCCCGGACAGTACGAACGAGGACGCCAGGAAGCCGCTCTACATCCAGGGCAGCACGTCCATGAGCCCCGACGAGTTCGATCACTTCGAGGTCCGGGACTTCGACGGCAAGCGACTGCTGGAGATCGACGCCTGACATACGTGCCCCCTTCGCGTACGGTTGACGGCTGCCCGACGCACGTCATGAAGGGGGCCTCGGTGGCCGCGCAGGATGCCGCTGTTGAATCCGCTGGACCCGCCGTCGATCCCGGACGCGACACGGGGCACGACTCCGTACGCGCCCGTGAGATCGGCGTCGAACAGCACCATCTCGACCAGGTGTACCGCCGCCTGGAGGAGAAGATCCACGAGGCGGAGTTCCTGATGAACGACGCCGCCAAACGGGGGCAGGTCGGTACGCCGGGAGCCCTCGCCGAGCGGGACGCCCAGGTCTTCCGGGCCGGGATCCACCTCAACCGGCTCAACAGCGAGTTCGAGGACTTCCTCTTCGGCCGGATCGACCTCCTCCAGGGCAAGGACGGCCGGAAGGGCCCGGACGGCGCCTACACCTCGGTCGAGCCCGCCGACGACGCCGTCGGGCCCGACCGTACGGCCGCGATCGCCGAGACCCTGCACATCGGGCGGATCGGGGTGCTCGACTCCGACTACGCGCCGCTGGTCATCGACTGGCGCGCGCCCGCCGCCGCGCCGTTCTACCGCGCCACCCCGGTCGACCCCGGCCGGGTGGTACGGCGCCGGGTCATCCGCTCCAAGGGCCGCCAGGTCCTCGGCGTCGAGGACGACCTGATGCGCCCCGAGCTGACCGCCTCGCTCGGCGGCGACGCGCTGGCCGTGATCGGCGACGGCGCGCTGATGGCCGCCCTGGGACAGGCCCGCAGCCACACCATGCGGGACATCGTCTCGTCCATCCAGGCCGAACAGGACCTGGTGATCAGGGCGCCCGCCGCCTCCGTCACCGAGGTCTCCGGCGGCCCCGGCACCGGCAAGACCGCCGTGGCGCTGCACCGCGCCGCCTACCTGCTCTACCAGGACCGGCGGCGGTACGCGGGCGGCATCCTGATCGTCTCGCCGACGCCGCTGCTCGTCGCGTACACCGAGGGCGTGCTGCCGTCGCTGGGCGAGGAGGGCCAGGTCGCGATCCGCGCGGTCGGCTCGCTGGTGGACGGCGCGGAGGCCACCGCGTACGACGAACCGGCCGTCGCCCGCGTCAAGGGCTCGGCGCGGATGCCGAAGGTGCTGCGCAAGGCCGCCAGAGGGGCGCTGGAAGGCGGTACGGGACCCGCCGCGTCCCCCGGGGCCCGGCCGGGCGGTCCGGTGGGCCAGCTCGCGTTCGGCGACCCGGGCGACCCCGCCGGCCCCGAGGGCGAGGAGGAGGACGACACGCCCGGCCCCGCCGTACGGACCGATCTGCTGCGGGTCGTCGCCTTCGGCCGCCGCCTCGAACTGGAGGCGGACGAGCTGCGGCGCATCCGGCACACCGTCCTCGGCGGCACCGCGCCGGTCAACCTGCTCAGACCCAGGGCCCGAAGACTCCTGCTGGACGCCCTCTGGTCGCGCTCCGGCTCCGCGGGCCGCCACACCGACCCCGAACTGGCGGCCGAACTGCGTTCGTCCTTCGACGAGGACATCACCTCGGAGGACTCCTTCACCGCCTTCCTCGACGCCTGGTGGCCCGAGCTGACCCCGCGCGGGGTGCTCGCCGCGATGGCCGACGAGCGCCGCCTCGGCCGCTGGGCCCGCCGCGTCCTCAACCCGGGCGAGACCCGGCGCCTGGCCCGCTCCCTCAAGCGGCTGGGCCCAGACGGCACCGGACCGCTCTCCGTGCACGACGTGGCCCTCCTGGACGAGCTGGAGACCCTGCTCGGCGCGCCGCCGCGCAAGCGCAGGCGCCGCGAACTCGACCCGCTGGACCAGCTCACCGGTCTGGAGGAGCTGATGCCGCAGCGCGAGGAGTCGCAGCGCGAGCGCGCGGAGCGGCTGGCGGCGGAGCGTACGGAGTACGCGCACGTCATCGTCGACGAGGCGCAGGACCTCACCCCCATGCAGTGGCGGATGGTCGGCCGCCGCGGCCGGCACGCCACCTGGACGGTCGTCGGCGACGCCGCCCAGTCCTCCTGGTCGGACCCGGACGAGGCGGCGGAGGCCAGGGACGAGGCCCTCGGCACCCGGCCGCGCCGCCGCTTCACCCTGACGGTCAACTACCGCAACCCGGCCGAGATCGCCGAACTGGCCACCAAGGTCCTGGCGCTCGCCATGCCCGGGATGGAGGCGCCGCGCGCGGTGCGCTCCACGGGGGTCCGGCCGCGCTTCGCCGTCGTCCGGGACGGGGACCTCGCCCGCGCGGTACGGGCGGAGGCCCAGGCGCTGCTGGACCGGGTCGACGGCACCGTGGGCGTCGTCGTCGCCATGCACCGGCGCGAACAGGCGGCGCGCTGGCTGGCCGGGCTCGGGGACCGGGTGGTCGCGCTGGGCAGCCTGGAGGCCAAGGGGCTGGAGTACGACGCGACGGTCGTGGTCTCGCCCGCGGAGATCGCCGACGAGTCCCCGGCCGGCCTGCGCGTCCTGTACGTGGCGCTGACCCGGGCCACACAGCAGCTCACGGTGGTCTCGGCGGCCCGCGACGAACCGGACGCCGAGGGCGTCCCCGACCTGCTCAGGGAGTGACCGGGCGCGCCCCGGGGCGCGCCCGCACGGGGACCGTACGCATTGACTTCCGGTCAACTCGTCCGGAGGGAATCACTTACCGGGGTGGTTTGTTAGCCTGGGTGTGACACCGGCCCGATCCAAGCCCCCGGGCCCAACCTTCGTCGCTTCGAGCGACCACTTGCCGCGAGGCGAGCATGGCGGGTCGGTGTCACCTCCATCTGACAGCTCCACGGAGCTTCACAGGTATTTCAGCGGGCCTTCACCGGCGAACGGTGGGGGCCTGCTTCTGTTGAACACGCCACTGTTAGGGTCTTTCGCGCCGTCGTGCGGCGGACCCGGCCCCACGATGTCCCGGGACGATGTCGCGGGACAGGGGACACGGGTTCCGTAGATAAAGGTCTTTACCCGTTACCTGCGGGTAGGTGCGACCATCTGAAGGTCGCGTCGGAACGTGCGTTCCCGCGGGGCGGCAATGCGGCTTAAGGAAAGAAGAGGAACTCGGTCATGGCAACGGCGCCCAGCGTCTCGTACTCGATGACGGTCCGGCTGGAAGTCCCCGCGAGCGGTACCGCGGTCTCCCAGCTCACCACGGCCGTGGAGTCCTCCGGTGGCTCGGTGACCGGCCTGGACGTGACCGCCTCCGGCCACGAGAAGCTGCGGATCGATGTCACCATCGCCGCGACCTCCACGGGCCACGCGGACCAGATCGTGGAGGAACTGCGGGAGATCGAGGGCGTGACCCTCGGCAAGGTCTCGGACCGTACGTTCCTCATGCACCTCGGCGGCAAGATCGAGATGCAGTCGAAGCACCCCATCCGCAACCGTGACGATCTCTCGATGATCTACACGCCGGGTGTGGCCCGTGTCTGCATGGCGATCGCGGAGAACCCCGAGGACGCCCGCAGGCTCACCATCAAGCGCAACTCCGTGGCGGTCGTCACCGACGGCTCCGCGGTGCTCGGGCTCGGCAACATCGGCCCCAAGGCCGCGCTGCCGGTCATGGAGGGCAAGGCGGCCCTGTTCAAGCGCTTCGCCGGCATCGACGCCTGGCCGCTCTGCCTGGACACCCAGGACACCGACGAGATCGTCGCGATCGTCAAGGCGATCGCCCCCGGCTTCGCGGGCATCAACCTGGAGGACATCTCCGCGCCCCGCTGCTTCGAGATCGAGGCGCGGCTGCGCGAGGCGCTGGACATCCCGGTCTTCCACGACGACCAGCACGGCACCGCGATCGTGGTGCTCGCCGCGCTGACCAACGCGCTGCGCGTCGTCGGCAAGTCCGTCGGTGACGTACGGGTCGTCATGTCCGGGGCCGGCGCCGCCGGTACGGCCATCCTCAAGCTGCTGATCGCGGCCGGTGTCAAGCACGCGGTCGTCGCCGACATCCACGGCGTGGTGCACGCGGGCCGTGCCGACCTGGTCGAGGCGGCCCCCGAGTCGCCGCTGCGCTGGATCGCGGACAACACCAACCCCGAGGCCGTCACGGGCACCCTCAAGGAGGCCGTGGTCGGCGCCGACGTCTTCATCGGCGTCTCCGCCCCGAACGTCCTGGACGGCGCCGACGTCGCCGCCATGGCGGACGACGCGGTCGTCTTCGCGCTCGCCAACCCGGACCCCGAGGTCGACCCGGCGATCGCCCGCGAGACCGCCGCCGTGGTGGCCACGGGCCGCTCCGACTTCCCCAACCAGATCAACAACGTGCTGGTCTTCCCCGGCGTCTTCCGCGGCCTCCTGGACGCCCAGTCCCGTACGGTCAACACGGAGATGATGCTCGCCGCGGCCACCGCCCTCGCGGACGTCGTCACCGAGGACGAGCTGAACCCGAACTACATCGTGCCGTCCGTCTTCAACGACAAGGTCGCGGGCGCGGTCGCGGGCGCGGTGCGCGACGCGGCGGCGAAGACCGCCGAGGCCGGCGCGGCTCCGTCGGTGTGACCATGCCCACCCCGGGCCGGTCACGGTAGCGGCCACTGCGGTACATCTCACGTCCGTCCGGTGCCCGGCGCGTCGCGATTCGCCGGGCCACGCGGGCCCCTCTAGGGTGGCGGACCATGAGCCCCGCGGCTCCAGGGAGGTTTCAGGGCCTCCGGCGGGCTCATGGGGCCCCCAAGGCTCCAAGGAGTCTCCACAGAGTCGACGGAACGTCACGACGACGAGGCAGTGGCGCTCTTCGTCCGGCTCCGGAGGGTGCCGGATTGGCTTTCCCGCCGCTGGTGGGGGCAGGATGCGTATTCGGGCGCGAGGGTCTGTCAGCAGACCCGGGTCCGGGGACTGTCCGAGGGCCCTGGCAGCATCGGCTTCGATCTCACGCCTCACAGGCAAGAAGAACACGGGAGTACAAACATGAACCGCAGTGAGCTGGTGGCCGCCCTGGCCGACCGCGCCGAGGTGACCCGCAAGGACGCCGACGCCGTGCTGGCCGCTCTCGCCGAGACGGTCGGCGAGGTCGTCGCCAAGGGCGACGAGAAGGTCACCATCCCCGGCTTCCTGACCTTCGAGCGCACCCACCGTGCCGCTCGCACCGCTCGTAACCCGCAGACCGGCGACCCGATCCAGATCCCGGCCGGCTACAGCGTGAAGGTCTCCGCGGGCTCCAAGCTCAAGGAAGCCGCCAAGGGCAAGTAAGCGCCACGGGGAGCACGTAACAGCTCCCCGGCCCCAGGCGACGCACGGAGGCGGGGGCCCCGCCCGGGGGCCGCCCCCCCCGTGGTGGGGCGGGGGACCCCGCGCCCCCCGCGGCCCCCGCCGCCCCCGCGCCCCCGGCCCCCGCCCCCGGGCCCCCCGGGGGGGGGCCCCCCCGCGGGGGCCCCCCCCTCCGCTGTGTTGCGACGTCTCTCCCGGCGCCTCCGGCGTCCCCGGCCTCCCCGGCGCCCCTGGCCTGCGAGGCCCCGGGACGCCCCTGGTCGCCACACGTCCGGCCCTGCCGCCCTGGCCTCCCGTCAGAGGGCCCCGCACGCGGCCGTGAACGCGGAGGGGCGAGCTGACCCCGAGCGGCGAGTGGGCCACCGTCTCGGGGGCGATGGCGTGCCGTGTCAGTGATCCCCAGCTCACGCTCGAGAGC
>NZ_JBHZDA010000090.1:0-29770 GCF_042755665.1 Streptomyces sp. NPDC059142 | reverse complement strand
GTCCTGGACAGGCAGCCCCCTCACGCGTGATCGGGGATCAGGGACCGGGGACCGGACGGGGACCGGGGCTCAGGCGATGTACTCGTTGTTGTCCAGCTCCGACTGGTAGCGGGAGCCGAAGTCCTTGAGATAGGGCTTGAGGGAGTTCTCGCTCAGCGGGTTCCCGCCGCGACCCGTGATCCCGTACAGGTCCATCAGATAGATGCCGAACTGACGGGCGTTGGGGAAGCCGCCGTACTCGTTGACGTACTTGCGGAAGGCGCTGAAGTACGCCTCCTCGCGGGTGATGTCGTCGGGCAGACCGGAGACGGGCTGGTCCTCGGCCGCCTCCTCGGGCCGCGCCGGGCCCTGGTCCTGCGGCTGGGACGGGGGCTGGGGCTCGGCGTACTGCGACTGCGACGCCTGGCCCGGAATACCGCCCAGGGGACGGCGGTTGCGGCCGGGCGCGGGGGCCGGGCCGCCGTCGGGGGCGCTCTCGGGGCCCGAGGGGACCATCACCGGGGTGGGCTCAAGTCCCTCGACGTACGTGGGGTTGTACGCACCCTCGTACGCGCCCTCCGGCACCTGCGGCGCGGCGAACCAGGGACTCACCTGCGCGGGCTCGGGGGCCCCGCGCTGGGGCTGCTGCGGCTGCGGGGACTGCGGGGACTGCTGCGGCTGAACCTGCTGCGGCTGCTGGGCCTGTTCGGCCTGCTGGGCCTGCTGGGCCTGCTGAGGATTCTGCATCTGCTGGGGCTGCTGGGGCTGCTGGGGCTGCTGGGGTTGTTGCGGCTGTTGCTGGGCCTGCTGGTCCTGTTGCGGGTCCTGCTCCTGCTCCGGCCGGGGCTGCTTCCGGAGGCTCGCCGGTATCTCCCGCTGCCCCTCGTCCTGGTGCTCCTGCTCCTGCTCCTGGTCCCGCTCCAGCTCGGCCACCGGGGTCGGTGACTGGCCCTGGCCCTGCGGGAGTTCGGCCACCGCCGGCTTGGGCGCGGGCGGCAGCAGCACCGGTTCGATACCGGCCGCCGCCAGCCCCGAGGGAGCCGTGTCGGCCAGCGGTACGCCGTACTTCGCGAGCCGCAGCGGCATCAGCGCCTCGATCGGCGCCTTGCGCTTCCAGTTGCGGCCGAACCGGGCCTGGAGGCGCGACTGGTAGATCAGCCGGTCCTGTTCGAGCTTGATGACCTGCTCGTACGAGCGAAGCTCCCACAGCTTCATCCGGCGCCACAGCATGAACGTGGGGACGGGCGAGAGCAGCCAGCGCGTCAGCCGCACGCCCTCCATGTGCTTGTCCGCGGTGATGTCCGCGATCCGGCCCACCGCGTGGCGCGCCGCCTCGACCGAGACGATGAAGAGCAGCGGGATGACCGCGTGCATCCCGACGCCGAGCGGGTCCGGCCAGGCCGCCGCGCCGTTGAAGGCGATCGTGGCGGCCGTCAGCAGCCACGCCGACTGGCGCAGCAGCGGGAAGGGGATCCGCATCCAGGTCAGGAGCAGGTCGAGCGCGAGCAGGACGCAGATGCCCGCGTCGATGCCGATCGGGAAGACCAGCGAGAAGTTCCCGAAGCCCTTGAGCTCGGCGAGTTCGCGTACGGCGGCGTAGGAGCCCGCGAAACCGATCGCGGCGATGATCACCGCTCCCGTGACCACGACCCCGATGAGTATCCGGTGCGTACGTGTCAGCTCCATCGCGGCCACCCGCGATCCCCTCCCGTTGTCGGCATCAGGTACATCACGTCCTGACGTCATCCGGCGGGCACAGCCTGGCACATGTGTGCGGATGACGTGGCGCGGGGAGCCGCGAGCGGCCCTCCGAAGAGGGCCGCGTTCCGGGCGAAGAGGGGGAAAAGGGGCGGCCCGTGACCGGGATCGCGTTTACTCGGACTTTGCCTTGGCGTCGGACTCCACGGCCGCGCCGGACGACTCGGGCTTGCCGGACGGCGCGCTCGGCGAGGCGTCGCCGCCGCCGGAGTCCTCGGACCCGCCGGCGCCGCCGGAGACGGCCGCCACGGCCTCCTTCGCGGCGCTGACCGCGTCCTTCGCCAGATCGGCGGGGCTCGGCGACGTGGCGCCCGCGTAGCCCGTGCCGTTGTAGGTGAGGGTGATGACGACGTTCTCCGTACGGGCCACGACGGTCGCGTACGAGAAGGTGGCGTCGGTCTTCTTCAGCGTGTACGTGATTGTGCTCGCCTCGTTACCGATGCCGGTCCCGGGAGCCGTCTTGACGTCCTTGGCCGACTCGGTGCCCTGGGCGCCCGCGAGTTCCTTCGTGTAGTACTCGCCGGCCCGCTTGGCGCCGCTGCCGAGCGTCGTGTCGGAGTCGTACCGCATGAGGGAGACGTCGAGCCAGCGGTACTGGGACCCCTTGACGCCCTTGTCCTCCAGGCCGTTCCAGGAGCAGCTCCCGCGCGTGGAGATGTCGCTGGACTTGCCCTCCGTACCGCCCTTGACCTTGGCCTTCGGGACCATCGAGTCGACCGTCTTGCCGCTCACCGTCTTGCACGCATCGGGCAGCGCGCTGAACTTCGCGGGCGCGACGGTGGGGGACGGGGCGCGGGTGGGGGTGGTGGAGCCGTCCGCGTCGCTCTTGCCGTCGGAGTCGGACGAGCACCCGGCGACGGCGAGCATCACCGGAACGGCTGCGCAGGCGAGTATGCGGGTGAGTCGCGAGGCTGATCGGTGCATGGTTCCTTCAGGATTCCTTGAGTCGGTCGCGTGCGGTCTCGGTCGCGTGGGGTCTCGGTCGGTCTCGTCGGCCCGCCGTCCGCGTACGGCGCGCAAGGCGCGCACGCCACGGAGGTCCGAGCGGCCACGGTAACCGGCGAGCCCGCCCCGCGGGGCCCGGAGCCCGACTCCGGCCGCCGGGCGGAGGGGCCCCGTACGGCTCGGCCCGGCGCCGCGGCGGACCCTATTCGTTGAGCTGGTCGACGAGCGTACGGGCCAGTCCCCGCGCCTTGTCCTGGAGTTCCTTGCTGTCGGGGGCCTCGGTGGAGAGGGCCGGCTGCTCGGTGTACCGGACGGTCACGATCACGTTCGATGTGCGGAACACCACGCTCACCGTGCGGTGCTGCGCGGCCGAACCGGAGCGCGCGAGGACATCGTCCAGGAAGGCGGCGTCGCCGAGATCGTCCAGGACGCGGGGTTCGAGACCCTCGGTCGAGGACGCGGACGGGGACGGCGACCCCGAGGGCGTCCCGGAGGGGGAGACCGTCTGGGGTCCGGGCGCCGCGGCGGAGTCTCCGGGGGCGTCCGAGGCGCCGGGCGCATCCGAGGCGCCGGGGGAGCCGGATGTCCCCGAGGCGCCCGGGGTTCCCGGGGAGGAAGAGGAAGAAGAGGAGGACGAGGAGGAGGGGGCGAGATGCGCGCCCGCCTCCTTCGTCGCGTAGACCTCCTGCGCGCGGGTGTCGTCGCTCACGGCCGGGTCGTACGACACCACCCGCTCGAAGTCGAGCACGAGCTGGTTCGAGGCGGCGGGCGAGTCGGCCTTCCAGCTACAGCCCACCCGCCGGTCCGTGTCGTACGTCACGGCCGCCGTGCCCTGGTACGCCTTCTCCTGCTGGTCCTCGGGGAGCGAGGCGGTGCCCGGCAGCAGGTCCTTGAGCGTGGCGCGCGGCACGGCACCGCACGCCTCGCGCAGCGTCCGGTACTTGCCGGGCTGCGCCGCGGTCGCGGTGGTGGTCTCGCCGGGCTTGGAGTCGCCGGCCGAGGCGTCGTCGCCGCTGCCGGCCGTACAGCCGGCGACGGCCGCCACGAGGAGCGCCGCCAGGCCGGGTACGTACGCGCGTCGCGCCTTGAGCTGCACGGTCCCGGACTCCCTTCTCGCCAAAACTGCTTGCCGCCGGATGACGGTCGATGGACACAATGTCTATCGCACGCGATGCCGTCGACGCTGGCCGGCCATCCCTTATGGCTGCCTTGGCTCCGGTTTTTGCGTTATCCAGACTTTCGGGGGAATTGAGGAAATATGTCGTATGTAGAGGTGCCGGGCGCGCAGGTACCCATCCGGATGTGGGCCGACCCGGCGACGGTCGAGGACGGCGCGATGCAGCAGCTTCGTAACGTCGCCACCCTGCCCTGGATCAAGGGCCTCGCCGTGATGCCGGACGTGCACTACGGGAAGGGCGCCACGGTCGGCTCGGTGATCGCGATGCACGGCGCGGTCTGCCCGGCGGCGGTGGGCGTGGACATCGGCTGCGGTATGTCGGCGGTACGGACGTCCCTGACGGCGAACGACCTGCCGGGCGATCTCTCCCGGCTGCGCTCCAAGATCGAACAGGCCATCCCGGTGGGCCGGGGGATGCACGACGACCCGGTGGACCCGGGGCGGCTGCACGGGTTCCCGACGGCGGGGTGGGGGGATTTCTGGGAGCGGTTCGGGGGTGTCGCCGACGCGGTCAAGTTCCGTGAGGACCGTGCGGTGAAACAGATGGGCACGCTGGGATCAGGTAATCATTTTATCGAGTTTTGTCTCGATGAATCGGGTGTCGTCTGGCTCATGCTGCACTCCGGATCCCGGAACATCGGCAAGGAACTGGCCGACCACCACATCGGCACGGCGCAGAAGCTGCCGCACAACCAGGGGCTGATCGACCGGGACCTGGCCGTCTTCATCGCGGAGACCCCGCAGATGGCGGCCTACCGGAACGATCTCTTCTGGGCGCAGGAGTACGCGAAGTACAACCGCGCGATCATGATGGGGCTCTTCCAGGACGTGGTCCGCAAGGAGTTCAAGAAGGCCCGGGTGACCTTCGACCCGGTGATCTCCTGCCACCACAACTACGTGGCGGAGGAGCGGTACGAGGGCATGGACCTGCTGGTCACCCGCAAGGGCGCGATCCGGGCGGGAAGCGGGGACTTCGGGATCATCCCGGGGTCGATGGGCACGGGCTCGTACATCGTGAAGGGGCTGGGGAACGAGGCGTCGTTCAACTCCGCCTCGCACGGGGCGGGCCGCCGGATGAGCCGTAACGCGGCCAAGCGGCGCTTCTCGACCCAGGACCTGGAGGAGCAGACCCGGGGCGTGGAATGCCGTAAGGACTCCGGGGTCGTGGACGAGATCCCGGCCGCGTACAAGCCCATCGAGCAGGTCATCGATCAGCAGCGGGACCTCGTGGAGGTCGTGGCGAAGCTGAAGCAGGTGGTGTGCGTGAAGGGCTGAGCGGGCTCACCGCTCGCGGTGGACCTTCGTGTTGGACGCCTGGGCGCGCGGGCGCAGGAGCAGGAGGTCGACGTTGACGTGGCTCGGGCGGGTGATCGCCCAGGTGATCGTGTCGGCCACGTCGTCGGCGGTGAGGGGTTCCGCGACGCCTTCGTAGACCTTGGCCGCCTTCGCCTCGTCGCCGCGGAAGCGGGTGGTGGCGAACTCCTCGGTCCTGACCATGCCGGGGGCGATCTCGATCACGCGGACCGGGGTGCCGACGATCTCCAGGCGGAGGGTCTCGGCGAGGACGTGGGCGCCGTGCTTGGCGGCGACGTAGCCCGCGCCGCCCTCGTACGTGCCGTGGCCGGCCGTGGAGGAGAGGACGACGACCGTGCCGTCGCCGCTCGCGGTGAGCGCGGGGAGCAGGGCCTGGGTGACGTGGAGGGTGCCGATGACGTTCGTCTCGTACATCTGCCGCCAGTCCGCCGGGTCGCCGGTGGCGACGGGGTCGGCGCCGAGTGCGCCGCCCGCGTTGTTGACCAGGACGTTCACGGAGGGGAAGCGGTCCAGCTCGGCGGCGAAGGCGTCGACGGCGGCGCGGTCGGTGACGTCGAGCGCGTACGCGGTGGCCCGGTGGCCCGCGGCGGTGAGTTCCGCGGCGAGGGCCTCGATGCGGTCCTTGCGGCGGGCCGTGAGGACGACGTGGTGGCCCGCGGCGGCGAGGTGCCGGGCGGTGGCGGCGCCGATGCCGCTGCTCGCTCCGGTGATGACGGCGGTGGGGGTCCCCGTGGCGCTCATGACGTAACTCCTCGCGCGTGTGATCGACTCCGGCCAGGATAGGCGGGGCGCGGCCGGAGGGGGCGGGGACCCGGAGGACGGCGCAGCGGAGCGCGCGGGGGCGGGCGGGCTGCCATGCGGGTGATGTGGGGCGTGCCGGGCGGGCGCCTGGCCCGGATGACAGTGTGATGATCACTATCTTCCGCTCATGGGTGTCCTGCGGAAAGTGGTGCTGGTACTGGTCTCGGCCGCCACGGCGGTGGTCATGGGCGCGGCTCCGGGTGCCGGAGCGAGCGCGCCGGGGCGGAGCGGGGAGGCCCCCGAGGCCGATCTCGCCCATCACGGGCATGTGTCGCTGTCGGGCGGACGTCTCACGGTTCTGCTCGGCTCCGAGAACCACGGGCCGTCCGGGCTGGCCGGCGCGACCGTACGGCTCGACTTCTCGGCCGCGGTGACCGAGGGCGGGCCGCTGCCGCCGGCCTGTCTGTGGGGCGGCGACCGTACGGTCCTGTGCCGTACGGGGCGGCTCCGGCCGGTCGGGCGGAGCGAGGAGCTGACGCTCGACCTGCGGACGGCGGGCACGCCGGACGAGATCGTCGTACGGGTCGACACCGCGTGGAACGGCGGCGCGGACGACCCCAACCCCGAGAACCACCGGCACCGCGTCCTGGCGCCGGACACCGGGGACCGGTACGTCTTCTGACCCGGCCGGACCGCCGTTACGCCGCCGCGCCGCCGAACTCGCGTACCGCGTCGTCGACGATCGCCGCCAGGCGGGCGTGGTGGGCGCCGCGCCAGTAGACCCGTCCGCAGGCCGCGCAGCGGGCGAAGACGTCGTAGCCGCGCTGGGTGCCGTGCTGGAGCTGTTCCTGGACGGACTCCTTGTCCGCCGGGCCCAGGGCGCCGTTGCAGGCGGTGCAGCGGGTCCAGGGGGCGAGGACGGGGGCGAAGCGCTGGAGGACGTCCCTGAGCTGGTCGTCCGGGCGGTCGCTGTAGATGTACGCGCCGGCCCAGATCTCGCGGCGGCGCAGCAGTCCGCGGTCGCGGGAGAGCAGCACCCGGCGTTCGGCGGCGGAGAGCGCGGCCAGGGCCGGGTCGCCCAGGTCCTCGCTCTCGTACGCCGCGTCGACGCCCAGCAGCCGCAGGCGGCGCGCGAGGGTGCCGAGATGGACGTCGAGGAGGAAGCGCAGGGGCGCGCCGGGCACGGTCTGCGGGCGGGGCACGGAGCGTACTTCCACGGATTCGCCCGCGGCCGGGATGTGGGAGAAGGGCACCTCGCGGCCGTCGACCAGGAGCGGCCCCGCCTCGGTGAGCGGGACGCCGAGGGATTCGACGGCGTGGCCGAGGGTGGACGAGCCGTCGGTGCGCAGGGCGGTGCGTCCTTCGCGTCGCTCGGCCGGGACGAAGAGGCGCAGTTCGGGGGCGAAGGCGATGTGGATCTCCGGTCCGTTCACGCTGTCAGGATGTCACCGCGCGGCCGGGCGGGCCAGGGATTTCCGGGGGCGGGCGGGGGAGTACGCCGTGGGCGGGGCCCCGACCGTCGCGGTGAGGGCGCGGACGAGGTGGGCCTGGGCGCCGCTGCGGTAAGTCCCCCTGGGATGTGGGGACTTGGGGGCGCGGGGGCCGGTGCGGCGGTGGTGAGGATTCGGCGGCTCCAGGGCGGGCACACGTTCCGCTAGCACCACTTTCGACAGTAAGTGGGCGAAGAGGAGGGGACATGGAGATTTCCGGCATTTTCGTTGCCATCGTCGTCGGCATCGTCATCGGTGTGCTCGGACGGCTCGTGGTGCCCGGGCGCCAGCGCATCGGGGTGCTGTGGACCATCGGCGTCGGTATCGTCGCGGCGCTCGTCGGTACGTTCATCGCGGCGGCGTTCGGCGTCGCGGACACCAAGGGCTTCGACTGGATCGAGCTGATCATCCAGGTCGGTCTGGCGGCCGTGGGTGTGGCCGCCCTGGACCGCGCCAAGGGCCGCGGCTGATTCTCAGTTCTCCTCCCCGGCGCCCCCGTCGGCGAGCGGACGGCCGCTGAGCAGGTTCCAGCGGCCGTTCCGGCCGGTGAGTTCGATGGCGGTGAGCGGCCGTACGTCGAGCCGCCAGAACGTCGCCGCGGCCGTGCCGAGCGCGTGGACGGTGGCGGCGCGGACGATGTCCGGCTCGGCCACGGCGACCACGCGGGGGGTGTCCTGGCCGAGTGTGTCGAGCCACCGGCCGACGCGGGCCTGGAGCGCGAGCAGGGTCTCACCGCCGTGCGGCGCGGCGGCGGGGTCGGTGAGCCAGGCGTTCACCTCCCGCGGTTCCGCGGCGGCGACCTCGTCGAGGGTCCTGCCCCGCCAGCGGCCCATCGCCCAGGGCGCGAGGTCCGGCAGTGGCCGGGCGTCCAGGCCGAGCAGACGGGCGGTGGCACGGCAGCGGGGCGTGGGCGAGACGTACAGGGCGGCGGTACGGGCGGTGCGGAGGAAGTCCTCCCGTACGGCCTCGGTCTGGCGCACCCCGGCGGCGTCCACGGCGCCGTCGTCCTGCGCGGCGCACCTGCCGCCGGCCGTCGCGGCGCCGTTCCCCGCGGCGTCCACGGCCCCGCTCTCCACGGCCCCGCTCTCCACGGCCCCGCTCCCCGGCGCCTCGGGGGCCCGGCCCTCCGGCGGTTCCTCGCCGAAGCGGGCCGCGCGCAGGGCCGGTCCGATGGCGGGTGAGACGAGCAGCACGCGGATCGTCATGACAAGGGCCCCCTTGGCCCGTCTGCCGGTTCGCGGTACCTTCACGTCGATATCCACGACGGCGAGACGGAAGTCCGGTGAGATTCCGGCACGGTCGCGCCACTGTATGCCGGGACCGGCCGCGTGCCATGCGGCGGGGGCCCGGTGAGTCAGACCCGAAGGCCGTCGTTCGAGCTCCATGCAACGGGACGCGAGTTCCCCAAGGAGGATTTGTCATGGCGTCGTCCATAGCGTCTACGACCGGGGCCGTCGCGCCCACCTCGTCCACCGCCGCCGTACCGGCTCCGCTGCCGCTGCGCGCCGTTCTGCCGTGGGCGGTCTTCGTCGGCACCCTGATGCTGGTGCTGCTCTACTTCGTCGGCGCCGAACAGGGCGCGACGTCGGTGATCTCCGGCGCCGGAGTGCACGAGTGGGTGCACGACGGCCGTCATCTGCTCGGCTTCCCCTGCCACTGACCTGACGGCTTTCACGGAGCACGAGAGTACGGAGATATACGCGCATGCATGCCTCCACCGTCAGAATCCTCCTGGTCCGCGGCATGGTCGCGGGCGTGCTGGCCGGGCTTCTCGCCTTCGCGCTGGCCTACTTCGCGGGTGAGCCGTCCGTACGGGACTCCATCGCGCAGGAGGAGAGCAGGTCGGCCCCGGCGCATCAGCACGGCGCTGCGGGAGACTCCGCCGCGCCCGAGGAGGAGGAAGAGGAGGAACTGGTCAGCCGGCCCGTCCAGTCGACGTTCGGGCTCGCCACCGGCGTCCTGGTGTACGGAGTGGCCCTGGGCGGTATCGCCTCGCTGGTCTTCGCCGTGAGCCTGGGCAGGATCGGCCGGTTCGGGCCACGGGCGACCGCCGCGCTGGTCGCGGGCGCCGCCTTCACCACCGTCTATCTGGTGCCGTTCCTGAAGTATCCGGCGGCGCCGCCCGCCGTCGGCAACCCCGACACCATCGGCAGACGCACCACGCTCTTCTTCCTGATGATCCTGCTCAGCGTGTTGCTGGCGGTCGTCGCCGTCATCGCGGGCCGACGGCTGGCGCCACGGCTCGGGAACTGGAACGCGTCGCTCGTCGCCGGTGGCGGTTACGTGGCCGTGGTGGCCCTCGCCTGTCTGGTGCTGCCCGCCAACTCCGACGCCGTGCCCGCGTCCTTCCCCGCCGCGCTGCTCTGGGAGTTCAGGCTCGCGTCGCTGGGTGTGCAGGCTCTGCTGTGGACGGCCTTCGGGCTGATCTTCGGCGCGCTGGCCGAGCGGGCGCTCCGGCCGGGGGTGGATTCCGCCGCATCCGGTGCCGTGCCGGCCGCCGCCGGGGCCGTGGGGGAGGTCACTCGCTGACGCCCACCACGTGGCACACCGTCTGCGGCGCCGCCATGAAGTCGAGCATGGCGCGGGCGACATCGGCGCGGGCGATGCGGTTGCCGGGCGGGCCCGCGTCGATCGCGTGCCGGTAGACGCCCCGGCCCGTGCTGTTCGTCAGCCGGGGCGGCCGTACCGACGTCCAGTCGAGTTCGCTGTCGGCCAGGGTCCGTTCCATCAGCTCCAGGTCGGTGTACATCTCCCTGAGGAGCACCCACATCATGGGCGTGATCACCCGGTGTGCGAGCCGGGTCCGCGCCACTCCCGTACGGTTCAGCGGCGCCGCGCTCACCACGACGAGGCGCCGCACCCCGGCCGCCGACATCGCCGCGACCGTCGCCCGCGCCGAGGTGTACGCGGGCCTGACCGGGTCGTGGCGGGCGGTGGGGCCCACGCCCGAGAGGACCGTGTCGACGCCTTCGACGACCTCCCCCACCGAGCCCGCGTCGAGGGCGTCCGTGCGCAGGACCGTGAGCTTGTCGCCCGTCAGATCCATCCGGGCCGGGTCCCGCACCCCTGCTTTCACCCTGTGGCCGTCCGCCAGGGCGTGGACGACGATCTGCCGTCCCACGCCGCCGGTGGCGCCGAGCACCGCGAGATTCATTGGCCTCTCCCTTCCTCGTGTCCTTGTGTCCTCGTGTTCTCGTGTTTTCGTGGTCTTCTTCGGTTCCGTTCTCGGTCCGTCTTCGCCCGTCTTCGGCGTTCGTCCGCTTTCGGGCTTCTTGTGACGTGAGTGGACACTTACCCCGGTAAGTGAACGCTCACTCACAGGATGAAATGAAATCAGTACGATCCGTGCCATGGATGAAGAAGCCGCTTCCCCGCCGCCCCTGACCGGTGGCGCCCTGACCCGCTCGCGGATCCTCGACGCGGCGGCGCACCTGATGAGCAGCGTCGGACTGACCCGTACGACGACCAAGCAGATCGCGCGCGAGGCGGGCTGCTCCGAGGCGGCGCTCTACAAGCACTTCCACGACCAGCAGGACATCTTCGTCCGCGTACTGCACGAGCGCGTCCCGCGCTTCACGGACGCGCTGGCCCGGCTGCCCGGGCGCGTCGGCGAGGGGGAGGTGGCCGGGCACCTGGAGGAGGTGGCCCGGGTGGCGGTCCTCTTCTACCGGCGTTCGTTCCCGATGGCCGCGTCGCTCTTCGCCAGCCCCGGACTGCTCGCGGCCCACCGCGCCAGGCTCGATCTCACCGACGCGGGCCCGCAGGAGGCGACCCACTGCCTGGCCGGCTATCTGCGCGCGGAACAGGAACGCGGCCGGGTGTCGGCGGGCATCGACCCCGACGCCGCGGCGATGCTCCTGATCGGCGCGTGCTTCCACCGCGCGTTCCTCGACCTGTTCTTCGCGCCGGACCCCCCGGAGGGCGTGGTGCGCCCCGCGGACGAGGCGGACTTCGCGCGGGAGACGGTACGGGCGCTGCTCGCGGGCATCGAGCCGCGGCAGGCGCCGAGCCGCACGCCGGGGGCGGGCGCCGGGGCACCCGTCGCGGGGCTGCGGGCGGGCGGACAGTAGAGTGCGGGGTCGGTCTTCTCCCAGTTCAGAGGTGTACGGCAGTGAGTGTCCCGCCCCCTGATTCCGCCTCGCGCACACCGGTGACCGTGGTCGGGATCGGCGCCGACGGCTGGGCCGGGCTCTCCGGCGCCGCGCGGGAGGCGCTGCGCGCCGCGGACGTGGTGATCGGCGGGGACCGGCAGCTCGGACTGCTGCCCCGGGACGGGTGCCCGGGCGAGCGGGTGGCGTGGCCCTCGCCGCTGCGCCCCGCCGTGCCCGGACTGCTCGCCGCGCACGCCGGCCGCCGGATCGCGGTGCTGGCCAGCGGGGATCCGATGTTCTACGGGATCGGGCGGGCGCTCGGCGAGGTCGTCGGCGCCGCCGCGCTGCGGGTGGTGCCGCATCCCTCGTCCGTCGGGTACGCCTGCGCCCGGCTCGGCTGGCCGGTGGAGGACACGGAGGTCGTGACCGCCGTGGGGCGCCCGGTCGACCGGCTCGCCGCCGCGCTGTACGACGGCCGCCGGGTGCTGGTGCTCAGCGCGGGCGCCGCGACCCCCGCCGAGGTGGCGGCGCTGCTCCGCGCGCGCGGCTACGGGCCGAGCGGGATGCACGTACTCGAACAGCTCGGCTCGGACCGGGAGTGCCATCTCACCGGGACCGCCGACACGTGGGACGCGCCCGCCGGTGACCCGCTCAACGTCGTGGCCGTCGAGTGCCGCCGCGCACCCGGCGCGCCGCACCTGGGCGCCGTACCCGGGCTGCCGGACACCGCGTACGAGCACGACGGCCAGCTCACCAAGCGCCATGTGCGCGCCGCCACGCTGGGCGCGCTGGCCCCCGCGCCGGGGGAGCTGCTGTGGGACGTCGGCGGCGGCTCCGGTTCGATCGCGGTCGAGTGGCTGCGTACGCATCCGTCCTGCCGGGCGGTGTCGGTGGAACGCGATCCGGCGCGCGCCGAGCGCATCGGCCGTAACGCGCGGGCGCTCGGGGTCCCCGGGCTGCGCGTCACCGTCGGCGCGGCGCCCGCGGCGCTGGCCGGACTGCCGGTGCCCGACGCGGTGTTCATCGGCGGCGGGCTGACCGCGCCGGGGCTGCTCGACGCCTGCTGGGACGCGCTGCCCGTGGGCGGTCGGCTGGTCGCGAACACGGTGACGCTGGAGTCCGAGGCGGTGCTGGCCGACCGGTACCGGCGGTTCGGCGGGGAGCTGGTGCGGCTGGCGGTCGCGCACGCGGCGCCGGTCGGCGGCTTCACGGGGTGGCGGCAGGCGATGCCGGTCACGCAGTGGGCGGTCACGAAGGCCGCACCGGGACCCGTACCAGTACCAGTACCAGTACCAGTACCAGGATCAGGAGACGAACGATGACGGTGTACTTCATCGGCGCCGGCCCCGGCGCCGCCGACCTGATCACGGTGCGCGGCGCCCGCAGGCTGGCCGCGTGCCGGGTGTGTCTGTACGCGGGCAGCCTCGTCCCGCGCGAGCTGCTGGCCGAGTGCCCGCCGGACGCGCGGCTGATCGACACCGCCAGGATGGACCTCGACGGCATCACCGCCGAACTGGTCCGTGCGCACGCCGAGGGCCACGACGTGGCGCGGCTGCACTCGGGCGACCCGTCCGTCTTCAGCGCCGTCGCCGAGCAGATGCGGCGGCTGGACGCGGCGGGCGTGCCGTACGAAGTGGTGCCGGGCGTACCGGCGTTCGCCGCCGCGGCGGCGGCGCTCAAGCGGGAGCTGACCGTACCGACGGTCGGCCAGACGGTGATCCTGACCCGGATCGCCCAGCGGGCCACCCCGATGCCCCCGGGCGAGGACCTGGCGACGCTCGGGCGCAGCGGCGCGCTGCTGGTGCTGCACCTGGCGGCGCGGTACGTGGACCGGGTGGTGGACGAACTGCTGCCGCACTACGGCGCCGACTGCCCGGCGGCGGTGGTGGCGATGGCCAGCCGCCCGGACGAACTGGTGCTGCGGGGCCCGCTGGACGGTATCGCCGCGCAGGTGAAGGCGGCGGGTGTGGTCCGTACGGCGGTGATCATGGTGGGCAGGACGCTGGGCGCGGAGCAGTTCAGGGACAGCCACCTGTACTCGGCTGACCGGGACCGGGGCGAGGGCGCGGACGGCGTCGGGCACCGGGAGTGCGCCACGGGCTGACCCCGCAGGGAGCAGCCCCGCCCGGCCGCTCCCCGGCGCACAGAGGCCCGGCGGGACCCGGAGCGCGCGTCCGTGTCCCGCCGGGTCTGCTGTTCGGCCCTACTTCCCGGGCGGGGTCGTCTTCAGCCGCCCCGCGATCCTGTCCCGCATGCCGGGCATGCCGAACCCCTTCGGGTCGATCTTGTCGTTCGACCATTCCAGATGACCGATGACGCTGAGCGCGCCCCACCCGTGCGCCCGGCAGATCGCCGCGCCCACCCGCTCGACCGCGTCGAGCTGCGCCGAGGGCCACGGGTCCTTCCCGTCACCGAGGTTGACGCACTCGAAGCCGTAGAAACGGGCGTTGCCGTCCTCGCCGTCGGCGTTGCCCCGGGTGGGCCTGGGCGGCCGGTCGCCGTAGTCCTCCGCGATCACCCGCGCGAGGACCTTCGGGTCTCCGCCCCCGGCGTGGTTCGTCCGGCCGTGGCCGACGAGGTGGACGACACCGGCCTTGTCGATCACGCCGTGGCACAGCGGGCCCGGCAGGGCGGCGTATCCGTCGCGGCAGATCCGTACGGACGCGTCGGTGCCGGAGGTGACGGTGTGATGGACCATCACACCGTTGACCGGGCCCCAGGGGCCCTTGTGGTCGCGGTTGTGCGTACGCCAGTCGCCGACCTCTTCGACCTTCACGCCCTCGGCGCGCAGGGCCGCGAGGAAGGCCGAGGCGGACAGTGGTGCTGCCATGGGAGTCCTTCCTTTCCGTCGTGATGCACGTGATGCACGTGATGCATGCGCTGCACATGACGCACGTGGTGTACGTGGTGTACGTGGCCGTGCGGGGCCGTGTTCACCAGGACGGGTCGCGGTCGTTCCCGTAGCCGCCGTTCCTCCTGCGGTCCTCGAAGTGCAGGTGCGGGCCGGTCACGTTGCCGGTGGAGCCGACCTCGCCGAGCTTCTGCCCGGCCTTGACCTTGTCGCCCTTGGCGACGCTGCGCACGGAGAGGTGGCAGTAGTAGTAGTCCCGGCCGTTGTCGGCGCGCAGCACGACCCAGCGTCCGTACGAGCCCCCGTTGTTGTCCGACACGCCGATGGTGCCCGCGCGTACGGCGACCACCGGGGTGCCCGTGGGCGCCGCGTAGTCGTCACCGGTGTGGTACCCGGCGGAGTACGAGGAGTTGCGGACGCCGTAGGCGTAGGTGACGCGCTTGCCGGGCACGGGCGAGGCCGCCCTGCTGCTCGAACCGGCCGGCTTGTGGCCGCCGTCCTTGAGCCCGAGGAGGGCGAACGTCTGCGGTCCCGGCAGTCCGTCGGCGTTGCCGCCGCTCCACCCCTGGGCCTTCTGGAGCTTGACGCAGGCGGCCTTGGTCTGGTCGCCGTACTTTCCGGTGGCGCCGTCCGGGATCTTGTACCCCTTGGCGATGAGCGCCTTCTGGAAGCTGGTGACGCACGGATCGGTCTTCCCGTACCTCACGTGGTCGAATTCTATCGTGGCCATGTCAAATCCCCCTTGACGTGTTCACTGAGACGGCCCGTTGGGCAGCCATCTGTGCATCATGCTGGCAAGGGCAAAGAAACATTCATTAAATAGTCAATAAATGCCCATGTGGCGCCGGGGGACCGTCACCGCTCGCTGCGCCCCACCACCGCCCCCGCCCGGTCGATGCAGATCACGTCCACCGCCACCGGCGCCCCCCGCAGCACCGCCAGCGCCTCCGACCTGGCCCGTACCGCCACCGCGTCGCCCAGGGGCACGCCCGCCGCCTCGCACAGGCGCAGCGCCTCCAGGCCCGTGTTGGCCTCCGCGACCCGTGTCGTCAGGGTCCCGTCCGCGCCTGCCCCGGCGGCCAGTTCCGCCAGGAACGCCTTGTTCACCTGGGAGCGGGCCGAGTGCAGGTCGAGGTGGCCCGCCGCCAGTTTCGAGAGCTTCGCGAAGCCGCCGCAGAGCGTCAGCCGGTCGACCGGGTGGCGCCGGATGTACTTGAGGACCGCCCCCGCGAAGTCGCCCATGTCCAGCAGCGCGTCCTCCGGCAGGCCGTGGACCGCCAGGACCGTCTTCTCCGAGGTCGAGCCCGTGCAGCCCGCCACATGCGTACGGCCCGCCGCCCGCGCCACGTCCACGCCCCGCCGGATCGAGTCGATCCACGCCGAGCAGGAGTACGGGACGACCACGCCCGTCGTGCCGAGGATGGAGAGGCCGCCCAGGATGCCCAGGCGCGGGTTCCACGTCGAGCGGGCGATCTCCTCGCCGTCGTCCACGGAGACCGTGATCTCCACGTCGCCCGTGCCGCCGTACCGCCCCGCCACCTCCGCCACATGCGCCCGCATGAGCTGACGCGGCACCGGGTTGATCGCCGGTTCGCCGACCTCCAGGGGCAGCCCGGGGCGCGTCACCGTGCCCACGCCGGGGCCGGCCACGAAGACGACGCCCGCGCCCGGCGGAAGCAGCCGGACCGTCGCGCGGACCAGGGCGCCGTGCGTGACGTCCGGGTCGTCGCCCGCGTCCTTGACCACGCCCACCGTGGCCGCCCCGGCCGACCGTTCCTCCGTGGCCAGCGCGAACGCCGGGGTCTGGCCCTTCGGCAGCGTGATCGTCACCGGATCGGGGAAATCGCCGGTCAGCAGGGCGGTGTACGCGGCCGTCGTCGCCGCCGTCGCACAGGCGCCGGTCGTCCAGCCGGAGCGCAGACCCGTGTGCTTGAGTTGGGCGCTGCGCCCGCCCGCGCCCGTGGCGGCCGTATCCGTACGTCCACCCGTACCCGCGTCGTCCTGAGTCATGGAGAGAACCGTTGCCCTTGCATGTGCTGATCCTCGGGGGGACCACCGAGTCGCGGCGCCTCGCGGAACTCCTCCATCCCCGGTGGCGTGTGACGACGTCCCTCGCCGGGCGCGTGGCCCGGCCCGTGCCGCCGCCGGGCGAGGTGCGCGTCGGCGGGTTCGGCGGGGCCGACGGACTGGCGCGCTGGATACGGGAGCACCGCGTGGACGCGCTCGTCGACGCCACCCATCCCTTCGCCGCGACGATCAGCGCGAACGCGGCCCGCGCCGCCGCCACCGCCCCCGTCCCCCTGCTGGCGGTGCGACGCCCCTCCTGGGCGCCCGTGCCGGGCGACGACTGGCGTACGGCCGGTTCGCTGGCGGAGGCCGCCGAGGCGCTGCGCGGGCTCGGCGGGTCCCGCCGGGTCTTCCTCACCACCGGGCGGATGGGGCTCGCCGCCTTCGCGGGCCCGGAACTCGACGGTCACCGGTTCCTCGTACGGTCCGTGGACGCCCCGGAACCGCCGTACCCCGCCCGTACGGAGACCCTGCTCGACCGGGGCCCGTTCACCCTCGACGGGGAGCGGGAGATCCTGCGCCGGCACCGGATCGACGTCGTCGTCACCAAGGACAGCGGCGGCGCGGCCACCGCGCCCAAGCTCACCGCCGCCCGGGAGGCGGGGATCCCGGTCGTGGTGGTGCGCCGCCCGCCCGTGCCCGGGGGCGTGGCCGTCGCGGAGAGCGTCGAGGACGCGGTGGCGTGGGTGGCTCACGTCGCGGCGGAGGCTTCCGAAGGAGAGTGCGCGGAAGGCTCCGGGTAGCGCCGGGGCGTCCAGACGATCTCCTCGCCGCCGCCCTCGCCCGCTCCGCGCCGTACCGCCACCGTCTGCGACGAGCCGACGATCAGGATCGTCCGCATATCCACCTGCGCCGGGTCCAGCTCCGCCAGCCGTACGATCCGTACGCTCTCCTCCGCCCCGCCCACATCGCGGCCCAGCACGACCGGGGTGTCCGGGGCGCGGTGCTCCAGCAGCAGTTCGCGGGCCTTGCCGACCTGCCAGTTCCGGCTGGCCGAGCCCGGGTTGTAGAGCGCCAGCACCAGGTCGGCCGCCGCTGCCGCGCGCAGCCGCTCCGCGATGACCTCCCACGGCTTGAGACGGTCGGAGAGCGAGAGCACGGCGTAGTCGTGGCCGAGGGGAGCCCCGGCGCGCGCGGCGGCGGCGTTGGCGGCGGTCACGCCCGGGAGCACCCGTACGGGGATCGCCCGGTACGGGTCCGCCGACGCGACCTCCAGGACGGCCGTGGCCATCGCGAAGACGCCCGGATCGCCGCCCGAGACGACGGCCACGCGGCGGCCCCGCCGCGCCAGGTCGAGGGCGAACTCGGCGCGCTCGGACTCCACCTTGTTGTCGGAGCCGTGGCGCCGCTGCCCCGGGCGGACCGGCACACGGTCCAGATAGGTGGTGTAGCCGACCAGGTCCTCGGCGGAGGCCAGCGCGCCGCGCGTCTCCGGCGTGAGCCACAGCGGACCCGCCGGGCCCGTTCCCACGACCACCACCTCACCGGAGCCGGGCGCCGCCGGCGAAGGCGCCGGGGGCGGCGTCGCGCCCACCCGGCTCGGCAGCACCGCCACCGAGAAGTACGGCACCGACTCCGGGTCCGTGTCCGCCAGCGCGCCCGTGCGCTCCCCGCTCATCGTCGCGCGCTCCACGTACCGCGCGTCCGCCAGCCGCCCCGCCCGCTCGATCGACCGCCGTACGGCGGGGAACGTCCGGCCCAGCTTCATGACGACCGCCGAGTCCGCCGAGGCCAGCCGCGCCGTCAGCTCCTCCTCGGGCAGGGTGCCCGGCAGCACCGTCAGCACCTCCTCGCCCTCGACGAGCGGGGTGCCGAGCCGGGCCGCGGCGGCGCTGACCGAGGTCACCCCGGGGATCACCTCGGTCGGATAGCGGTCGGCCAGCCGCTTGTGCATGTGCATGTACGAGCCGTAGAAGAGCGGATCGCCCTCCGCGAGCACCGCCACCGTGCGCCCGGCGTCGAGATGGACGGCGAGCCGGGCGGCGGACTCCGCGTAGAACTCGTCCATCGCGCCCTGGTAGCCGCCCGGATGGTCGGTGGTGCCGGTGGTGACCGGGTAGACCAGCGGCTCCTCGATGTGGTCGGCGCGCAGATGCGCGGCGGCTATGGAGCGCGCGATGGAGCGGCCGTGCCGGGCGCTGTGGTACGCGATCACATCCGCCTCGGCGATGACCTGCACCGCCCGTACGGTCATCAGGGACGGGTCGCCGGGGCCGAGGCCGACGCCGTACAGACGGCCGGTGGTGGGGCTGGTGTTCTCGGTCATTCCACTTCGCTCGCGATCGCGTTGACGGCCGCGGCGGCGAGGGCGCTGCCGCCCCGCCGTCCCCGTACGACCAGGTGTTCCAGGGCCGAGGGGTGCTCGGCCAGCGCGTCCTTGGACTCGGCGGCGCCGATGAAGCCCACCGGGACGCCGATGACGGCGGCCGGGCGCGGCGCGCCCGCCTCGACCATCTCCAGCAGCCTGAAGAGCGCGGTCGGCGCGTTGCCGACGGCGACGACCGCGCCGTCCAGCCGGTCCCGCCACAGCTCCAGGGCTGCGGCGCTGCGCGTCGTCCCCAGCTCGGCGGCGAGGGCGGGCACGGCCGGGTCGGAGAGGGTGCAGACCACGTCGTTCCCGGCGGGCAGCCGCTTGCGCGTGACCCCGCTCGCGACCATCTGCACATCGCACAGGATCGGCGCGCCCGCGCGCAGCGCCTCGCGGGCGCGGGCCACCACGCCGGGGCTGAAGGCCAGGTCGCGCACGAGGTCGACCATGCCGCAGGCGTGGATCATCCGCACCGCGACCTGGGAGACATCGGCGGGCAGCCCGGCGAGATCCGCCTCGGCGCGGATCGTGGCGAACGACTGGCGGTATATCGCCGCGCCGTCCTTCTCGTAGTCGAACACTGTGGTCTCGCTCATCTCGTCACGTCGTCACGGCTGCTTTTTTTCGTCAAGTGGTCGTCCGTGGCCGTCCTGTGTGTGCACAGAGACGGTGTAGCGGCCCTCGCCGGTCGCGACCATGTCCACCCGGTCGCCCTGCGGATGACCGCAGCGCCGCGCGCATCCCGACCAGTACACGGGCAGGTTGTTTCCGTCCCCTTCCGGGGCGGGGGAAGGCGCCGTGGTCACGGACGCGGCGGCGTCGGCCCGTACGTCCGCGAGCGCCTTGGCGCACCCGGGCCGGCCGGTGCAGGCGCCCACACCGAGCCAGGGGGAGCCGGGCTCGGTGACCAGGCCGGCGGTGCGCAGGCGCCCGAGGAGAGCGGCGGCGTCGTCCGGGGCCAGACCGGGGACGATCACCCCGCGCCAGGGCGTCAGCCGCAGGCCGCCGTCCCCGCCCCCGCACAGCAGAAGGCGCCACTGCGCCGCGCTCAGCCGCCCGAGCCGGGGGTACGCGCAGAGCGCGACCGTCCCGTCGGGGGAGGGGACCAGCCCCGGGGCGGGCGCCGGCGCGTCCTCCCGCGGCTCCTCGCCGTCCCCCGCCAGGACCGCGATCCCGGCCGCCGTCAGACGCTCCGCCAGCGCGGCGGCCAGCCCCCGGGCCGCGTCGGCGGGCAGGTCCCGTACGCGCCAGGCGCCCGTGCCGCTCGCCTCCGCCGCGGTGAGGAAGGTCTCCGCCGCCAGCAGGGCCGCGCGCGGGGCGTCGGCGGCCGGGACGCGTACCGCCCGGCCCCCGTGCGGGGGGTGGTTCGTCCCGATCCGTACCACCGCCGTGGTGTCCCGCCGTGCGAGCAACGTCACATCCGCGCCCAGCGCCGCGACATCGCCCCGGCCGTCGTCCAGCGCGAACAGGAAGCGCCCGGAAAGCCCTGTCGCCGCCTCGCTCGCGCACAGCAGCCCGTCCAGCCGCCGGGCCCACGACGGCACGTCCCCCGCGCCGGGTCCGTCGAGTCCGGCCAGCGGCGAGGCGACGATGTTCCGGACCCGCTCGTGCCGCTCCGAGGGCAGCAGGTCCGCCTCGTGCAGCAGCGCCGCCAGCTCACCGCCGCAGCTCGCGCCGAGCCCCCGGAGCTGGACGTTGCCCCGGGACGTGAGGTCCAGATGCCCGTCGCCCAGACGCTCCGCCGCGTCCGCCAGAGCGAGCGCCTGACGGTGGGTCAACAGCCCTGCGGGCAGCCGGAGCCGGGCCAGACGGCCGTCGTCGGCGAGGTGCAGCCGCAGCGCGCCGGGGCAGGCGTCGCCCCGTACCCGTACGACCTCCCCCACGGCCTGCGCCACCGGCTCGCGTACGGCATCGCGCAGCGCGCCCCGGACCGGAGCGCGCGCGGCGGCTTCGTCCCGGTTCACGGGTGTTGGCGAGGTGGGCGGCATGGCCGCGAGCATACCCACGTGGTCCTCCGGGCGGACTCACTCGTCCGGGCGCCCTCCCCGCCCGTGACCTCAGCACTTACTATGCAGACGGCGGGCCGTCAGGCCCGCCGCACGCCAGTGACGGCGTCATGGGGAGGAAGCCCGGTGCGAACCCGGCGCGGTCCCGCCACTGTGAACCCGACAGCTCCGGCCGTCGGGTGAGCCAGGAACTCCCGCCGTCCTCCACACCCGCCCGGGGCGCGGACCCCGAGGAAGGCCAGACGCCGCATGCTTCTGCTCCTGTCGACGTCCGACACCGATCTGCTCAGCGCCCGTGCCGCCAACGCGGCGGGGGGCCCGGTCCCGTACCGGTTCGCCAACCCGGCCCGGCTCGCGCTCGACGAACTGCCGGGACTGCTGGAGGGCGCCGACCTCGTCGTCGTACGGCTCCTCGGCGGTCTGCGCGCCTGGCAGGACGGCATCGACGCCCTCCTCGCCCGGGACGTCCCCGTCGTCGTCCTCACCGGTGAGCAGGCGCCCGACGCGCAGCTCATGGAGGCGTCCACCGTCCCCATCGGGATCGCCGCCGAGGCGCACGCCTATCTCGCGCACGGCGGGCCCGGCAACCTGGACCAGCTCGCGCGGTTCCTCTCCGACACCGTCCTGCTGACCGGCCACGGCTTCGAGCCGCCCGCCGCCGCGCCCACCTGGGGGCGGCTGGAGCGCAAGGTCAGGCCGCCCCGCTTCGGCCGCCCCGGCCATTCGGTGACGGAGCTCGCGCCCACGGTCGCGGTCCTCTACTACCGCGCCCACCACATGAGCGGCAACACCGCCTTCGTCGAGACGCTCTGCTCGGCGGTCGAGGACGCCGGCGCCCGGCCCCTGCCGATCTTCGTCTCGTCGCTGCGCGCCCCCGAGGCGGAGCTGCTGGCCGCCCTCGGCGAGGCCGACGCGATCGTCACCACCGTGCTCGCCGCCGGGGGCACCAAGCCCGCCCAGGCGTCGGCCGGCGGCGACGACGAGGCGTGGGACGCGGGCGCGCTCGCCGCACTCGACGTACCGATCCTCCAGGCCCTCTGCCTCACCAGCAGCCGCGCCGCCTGGGAGGAGAGCGACGAGGGGCTGACGCCGCTCGACGCCGCCTCGCAGGTCGCCGTACCGGAGTTCGACGGCCGGCTGATCACCGTCCCCTTCTCCTTCAAGGAGATCGACGAGGACGGGCTGCCCGCGTACGTACCCGACCCGGAGCGCGCCGCGCGCGTCGCCGGGATCGCCGTACGCCACGCCTCGCTGTCCTTCCGTACGAACGCCGAGAAGCGTGTCGCGCTGGTCCTCTCCGCGTACCCCACCAAGCACTCCCGCATCGGCAACGCCGTCGGCCTCGACACCCCCGCCAGCGCCGTCGCGCTGCTGCGCCGGCTTCTCGTGGACGGCTACGACTTCGGTACGGAGCCGGTGCCCGGTCTGGAGTCCGGCGACGGCGACGAGCTGATCCGCGCGCTCATCGACGCGGGCGGCCACGACCAGGAATGGCTCACCGAGGAGCAGCTCGCCCGCAACCCCGTCCGCATACCCGCGGCCGACTACCGGCGCTGGTACGCGCAGCTCCCCGCCGATCTGCGGGAAGCCGTCGAGCGGCACTGGGGGCCGCCGCCCGGCGAGATGTTCCTCGACCGCAGCCGCGTCGGCGCGGGCGGCGACCCGGACGGCGACATCGTGCTCGCCGCCCTGCGGCGCGGCAATCTGCTGATCCTCATCCAGCCGCCGCGCGGCTTCGGCGAGAACCCGATCGCGATCTACCACGACCCCGATCTGCCGCCCTCGCACCACTACCTGGCCGCGTACCGCTGGATCCAGGCGCCCGACCACGACGGCGGCTTCGGCGCCGACGCCATGATTCACCTGGGCAAGCACGGCAACCTGGAGTGGCTGCCCGGCAAGAACGCCGGGATGTCCGCGTCCTGCGCGCCGGACGCCGCGCTCGGCGACCTGCCGCTGATCTACCCGTTCCTCGTCAACGACCCGGGCGAGGGCACCCAGGCGAAGCGGCGCGTGCACGCCACGCTCGTGGACCACCTCGTACCGCCGATGGCGCGCGCCGAGTCGTACGGCGACATCGCGCGCCTGGAGCAGTTGCTCGACGAGTACGCGGCGATCTCCTCCATGGACCCGGCGAAGCTGCCCGCGATCCGCGCCCAGATCTGGACGCTGATCCAGGCCGCCAAGCTCGACCACGACCTCGGGCTCGAAGCGCGCCCTGACGACGACGGGTTCGACGACTTCCTCCTGCACGTCGACGGCTGGCTCTGCGAGGTCAAGGACGCGCAGATCCGCGACGGACTCCATGTCCTCGGCGGCGCCCCCGTCGGCGAGGCGCGCGTCAACCTCGTCCTCGCGATCCTGCGCGCCCGGCAGATCTGGGGCGGCACCTCCTCCCTGCCCGGTCTGCGCGAGGCCCTCGGCCTCGACGAGTCGGCGGCGACCCGCACCGCCGCCGACGACGCCGAGGAGCGGGCCCGCGCGCTCGTCCAGGCGATGGAGGACGCGGAGTGGGACCCGGCGGCGGTGGAGTCGGTGGCCTCGGGCCATCCGTCGGGGGTGGCGGACATCCTGACCTTCGCGGCCCGGGAGGTCGTCCCGCGCCTGGCCGGCACGGACGACGAGATCGAGCACGTCGTGCACGCGCTGAGCGGCGGCTTCGTCCCGGCGGGCCCGTCCGGCTCCCCGCTGCGCGGCCTCGTCAACGTCCTGCCGACCGGCCGCAACTTCTACTCCGTCGACCCGAAGGCCGTACCGAGCCGCCTCGCCTGGGAGACCGGACAGGCCCTCGCGGACTCCCTCCTCACCCGCTACCGCACCGACAACGGCGACTGGCCGACCTCGGTGGGGCTCTCCCTCTGGGGGACGAGCGCGATGCGCACCTCGGGCGACGACATCGCGGAGGCCCTCGCGCTGCTGGGTGTCCGCCCCGTCTGGGACGACGCCTCCCGCCGGGTCACGGGCCTGGAGCCGGTCCCCCTGGCGGAGCTCGGCCGCCCCCGTATCGACGTCACCCTGCGCATCAGCGGCTTCTTCCGCGACGCGTTCCCGCACGCGATCGGGCTGCTGGACGACGCGGTACGGCTGGTCGCCGCGCTCGACGAGCCGGCCGAGTCCAACTTCGTCCGCGCCCACGCCCAGGCCGATCTGGCGGAACACGGCGACGAACGGCGCGCCACGACCCGTATCTTCGGCTCCCGGCCCGGTACGTACGGCGCGGGCATCCTCCAGCTCATCGACAGCCGCGACTGGCGCACCGACGCGGACCTCGCCGAGGTCTACACGGTGTGGGGCGGCTACGCGTACGGCCGCGAACTCGACGGGCGTCCGGCGCGCGGCGAGATGGAGACCGCGTACAAGCGCATCGCGGTGGCCGCGAAGAACACCGACACGCGCGAGCACGACATCGCGGACTCGGACGACTACTTCCAGTACCACGGCGGCATGGTCGCCACCGTCCGCGCCCTGAAGGGCACGGCCCCCGAGGCGTACATCGGCGACTCCACCCGCCCGGAGACCGTCCGCACCCGCACCCTGGTCGAGGAGACCTCCCGCGTCTTCCGCGCCCGCGTGGTCAACCCGCGCTGGATCGAGGCGATGCGCCGCCACGGCTACAAGGGCGCGTTCGAACTGGCGGCGACGGTCGACTACCTCTTCGGGTACGACGCGACGACGGGCGTCGTCGCGGACTGGATGTACGACAAGCTCACCGAGACGTACGTCCTGGACCCGGAGAACCGCCAGTTCCTCCAGGAGGCCAACCCCTGGGCCCTGCACGGCATCGCGGAACGCCTCCTGGAGGCGGAGTCGCGCGGCATGTGGGAGAAGCCGGACCCGGGGGTGCTGGACGCGCTGCGGAAGGTGTTCCTGGAGACGGAGGGGGAGCTGGAGGGCGAGGAGGACTGAGGGGGACGCCGCCCGGGGCATCGACAGCCCGGGCGGCGCGGTCGGCCCGTGGGGTCGCCCGGGCCGCGCTGTGTGACGCCTCGTGTTCCAGGGTGACATTGGGGGCATATGTGCGGGTGCTCGGGGCGGGCCATCGCGGTGCACGGCGGCTCTACCGTGAGTAGAGTCCACGGTATGAGTGATGACGACACGAGCATCAAGGTGTCCAAGGCGGCCAGGGAGCGTCTGGGCCTGCTGGCCCGCGAGCAGGGCACGACCATCCGCAGTTTGGTGGAGGAGCTCGCCGCGGAGCGGTTCACCAGTGCGGAACTCAGGGAGCGCGGCGAGAAGGCTCGCGCGTATCTGCGTGAGCACATGGGTGTCGAGCTGACCGAGGCCGACGAGGAGAACGGGCAGCGGCTGTTGCGCGCCATCGAGGCGCGCGCGATCCGGCACCGTGGCGCCGCTACGTGATCCCTTTCCTCCTCGATCACACCGCGCTGCTCGCCCTGGGCGCCGGTCATCGGAAGTTGTCCTGGCTCGTGGTGGCGGCGGCCGAGGGGCGGGCGCTCGGCCACGTCCCCTCGCTGTGCCTGCTCGCCGCGGAGTCCGACCGCAAGGGCGTCGGGGAGCACGTGGCGAGCCTGCCCGGCCTTGAGGTCGAATCCCTCGATCTGACGGCCGGGCTCGACGCGGGCGCGCTGGTCGGCGGCGGGGCCGACTGGCGGATCGCGCACGCCGTCCATCTGGCCAAGCAGTCGGCGGAATGGCCCGCGGGCCGGACGGTGCTGTCCGTACGCCCGGAGCTGTACGAGGGCACCGGCATCGACCCGATCGACCCCGACGCGATCTGAGCCCCGGGCAGGGCATCGCCCCGGCCGACCCGCTCACGCCCGCCGGGTGTGCCGTTCAGGCGCAGATGGTGACGTCAACGCGGGTCACCGGGTTTTACGTCGGACGGGTGGCGTCGGGACGAGGCGGATCGCCGTGTTGATCAGGTGGTCGATCGTGTCGCGCGACGGCTTGTCGGTGAGGTCGGTGAGCAGCCGGGCCAGGGCCTTGAGCAGGAACGGCGAGTCCAGGACGTAGCGGTTGAGGACCGGCTGGAAGCCCGAGCGGCTGAAGACGAGGTCGGCGGCGGCGTTGCCGAGGCGGTAGTAGCGGCCCCAGCGGCGGTTCATCTCCACGGGGTAGTTGAGCAGCACCCGCTCCCGCTTCGGCCCCTGGGGGAGGGCCAGGGCGAGCGCCGCGGACCCGGCCGCGACCTCGCCCGCCTCCAGGGCCTGCGCGATGCCCTCGCCGTTCCAGGGGCTGATCATGCCGCCCGAGTCGCCGACCAGGAGGAGCCCCCGGGCGTACAGGGGATGGCGGTTGAAGCCCATGGGCAGCGCCGCGCTCCGCACGGGGCCCTCGGCGTTCTCCTCGCGCAGTCCCCACCCGTACGGGGTACGGGACAGCCACTCGTCGAGCGCGGTGCGCAACTCGACCTTCCCGTACCGGTGGTGGGGCAGCGCGCCGAGCCCCACGTTGACCCGGCCGTCGCCCATCGGGAAGATCCAGCCGTATCCGGGCAGGTACCGGTCGGTCCCCGGCAGGCGGAGGTCGGCCCACAGCTCCAGATACGCGTCGTGGGACCGCTCCGGGCTGCGGTAGTAACGACGGGCGGCCGTCGCGATCTGCCGTTTCGCGTCCCGTTCCAGCCCGAGGGCCAGGGCGAGGCGGGCCGAGGCGCCGTCGGCGGCGATGACGATCGGCGCGCGGTAGACGGTCGGCCCGTCCGCGCCCTCCACGCCCTTCGCACCCCTGGGGTCTTTGCGCTCCCCGGGCTCCTTGGGTCCGGCCGGTACGGCGACGCCGCTGACACCGGTCACCCGGCCGGCGCGGTCCAGTACGGGATGGGTCACCTTCACCCCGTTGTGCAGCCGCGCTCCGGCCGCCGCCGCGTGCCGGGCCAGGATGTCGTCGAAGTCGTGCCGACTGCGCGAGAGCCCGAAATCGGGGTAACTCCCCAGGCTGGGCCACTCGATGTGGATCCGGTGGCTCCCCGCCACCCAGCGCATACCGCGTGAGCGCATCCACCCCGGGGCGTTGATGTCGACCCCCATACGGATCAACTGGTGCACCGCCCGCGGGGTCAGACCGTCCCCGCACACCTTCTCCCGGGGAAAGTGGGACTTCTCCAGCAGCAGTACGTCGACGCCCGCCCTGGCCAGGTGATACGCGGCGGACGAGCCCGCCGGGCCCGCGCCCACCACGATCACGTCGGCTTCCGTCTCCCTTGACCCGCTCATCAGGAATCCCCTCTTGGGACGGTCGCCGCCGCCGAAGTCGTCATTCTTCACGTCATCATGGGGCAGAACCCGGCGGTGCGGAACATGGCCTCGCGGCGCGGTGGCCCCGGCACCGGGCCGCGGCGGGGCACGGACCGGTCGGCCGCCGAGGCGTGTCGGGGCCGGTCCGTTCCCCGGCGTACTGGGACGATTCCGGACGGCGCGACGCCCGACAGGCGAAGATGATCCGTTCCGCTCCGTCTTCCCGCCGATACGTACGGGTGTGGCGCCATCCACCCCCATTCACCACGTTCCAGGGATACCGACGTGTTAAGAGTCCTCCCCCCCCGCTCCGCTTCCTCCGCCTCCTCCCGCGGGCCGTGGTACGCCCTGCTCGGTCTGCTGTCCGCGCTGGCGCTGCTGTTCGCCGGGCCCGCCGGTCAGGCTGCCGGCCACGCCGCCGGTCCGTCCGCCGGTCCCGCCCGGACGGCCCAGGCGGCGCCGAAGACCCCGCTGACCGACGCGCAGTGGAACCGGCACGTCGCGAGCGTCCAGCGCAACCTGGACCGGGCCCTGGCCGACGGCCAGGAGACCGCCGTGCGCTACACCGTCGACGGCGACGGCGAACACTGGTTCGCCTCCCGCGTACGCCAGCAGCGCGAGGTCGCCGACGAGCTGTACGCGCGCGGCGCGGCCGTACCGGACGAGGGCCGGGCGATCCTCACCGGCGGGCCGATGGGCGCCGGGAAGACCACCGTCCTCACCCGCTACTCCGGTGTCGACCTCTCCCGGTACCTGGTCGTGAGCGCCGACGACGTCAAGGACGTCATGTGCGAGCGCCGCATGATCCCCGCCGCCAGGGGCCTGACCCCGCTGGAGGCCAGCACCCTCGTCCAGGAGGAGTCCAAGGTGATCGCCAACATGGTCGCCTCCCGCGCCTACCAGGCACGCAAGAACATCGTCTGGGACTTCTCGATGTCCTCCCGCGGCTCCGTCGAGGGGCGCCTGACCCCCATGCGCACGGCGGGCTACGGCGACATCGCCGCCCTCTTCGTCGACATTCCGGTGGAGATGAGCGTGCAGCGCGCCGATCAGCGGCACCGCAAGGGCCACGAGGCGTACCGCAACGGCGAGGGCTGCGGCGGGCGGTACGTACCCCCCGCGCTGATCCGCTCCGGCGCCGACCCGCAGTGGGGCAGCGTCAACCGCCGCGCCTTCGAGGAGACCAAGAACCTCTTCGACACCTGGTCCCTCTGGGACTCCGCCGGTGCCACGCCCGCACTGATCGCCTCGGGCCGGGGCAACGCCGTACCGGCTCGATGAGCGAGGTCACCGACCTCCTGACCGCCCTGCGCAACGGCGACATGACGGTGGAGCAGGTCGCGGAACGCTTCCGGCGCCTCGCCTGGCGCCACCCGGCCCCGCCGGACGGACCGGCGCCGGCCGATCCGGAACCGCCGCTCCCGGACTCGTTCGAGGAGGTCGTCATGGCCTACTCCCGCCATGAACTGACGGACACCCAGTACGAGGCGCTGCTCCGGGCGGCGACCACCAGGGCGCAGAACAGGCCCGGTTGACGCGTCGCCTCGGCCGACAGGGGCGGGACCCGGTTGACGTCCGGGTCCCGCCCCTGTCGTTCGTCACAGCACCCAGGGCCGCCGCTGAGCACCGCCCTCCCGGGCCCGCCGGGCCCGGCGATGACGTGCGAGGGTGAGCAGCGCGTCCCACATTTCGGGAGTCTCGGTACGCACGGGTACGGAATCGAGCCACACCGCCGGTACGGATACGGGCAGGGCCGGCGCCGGTCCTGTACGGCAACCCCGCAAGACACGGCGCAGAAGCCCCCTCACCCCGGCCGCCCGTTCAGGGTGAACCGCGCCCACACACACTTCCCGTACGCGAGCTCCCGGCACCCCCAGCCATCGGCGAGCGCGGCGACGAGCAACAGCCCGCGCCCGCCCTCCTCGTCCTCGGAACAGCGCTCCCGGAGCTGCGGCAGCCTGTCCCGATCGGGGTCGCAGACCTCCAACACCAGGTCGCCCCAGTCGACATGCAGGGTCACCTCGACCTCGGCGAAGCTCACCCGGCAGTGGCGGACGGCGTTGGTGACGAGTTCCGAGGCGACCAACTCGACATCCGGGGCGAGCTGTTCGAACCCCCACTTCTCCAGGGTCTCCCTGACGCGGGCCCGTACGGCCGGTACGTGCTTCTTGCGCTTCGGGATGCGGAAGGTGTCGCGGAACGGCTCCGCGAAAAGGGTTGTGGGCATGGGGTACCCCTCGCTGACGCATGTCGGAGTTACGCCGCGTAGTGGGATGCGTGCGGCGTGTTGTTGAGGCTAGGGTGAGCTTCGCAACTTCCACAACCCGAAACTTATGCACAGGTGCACGGTTAGCTCGATCGTGTGACGGCGTACCAAGCGGCCCCCGGAACGGCAGACTTGGGCGCGAGCGGAGAGGGAGGCAACAAGATGCCCGCAGGTGGAAAGCCGACCGTGCGCAGCAGGCGATTCGGCCGCAAGATGCAGCGGCACAGGCTCGGCGCGGGAGTCGACCAGGCGCAGGCGGCGGAGTTCATCCACGGGTCGAGGTCCAAGATCAGCCGCATGGAGGACGGGATCACCACCGCCAGACCTGCGGAAGTGCTGCTCCTGCTGGACCGGTACGGGGTGACGGACGAGGCGGAGCGCGGCCATCTGGTGTGGCTGGCGAAGAACTCGGGGCATCGGGGGTGGTGGCTCAACTTCCCCGAGCTGTCGGACGGGTATCGCGACCACATCTCACTGGAGGACGGTGCGACGTTCATCCGTGAGTGGCAGACGGTGCTGGTCCCCGGCCTGTTGCAGACACCGGCGTACGCGGAGCAGACATCCGTGCTTGCTCCTAACT
>NZ_JBHZDA010000089.1:0-29999 GCF_042755665.1 Streptomyces sp. NPDC059142 | reverse complement strand
CCGGCCCGCGCGGACCCGGCTCAGCGCCGCAGCCGCGCACCGGCCGCCGCGGCGACGACCCGGTCGCGCTCGGCGCGGCTGAACAGCCCCTCGGCCAGCCAGGTGTCGGCCAGCGCGCGCACCGCCGCCAGGAACCGGCCCGAGTCCGTGAAGGGGGCCCGCGCCCAGAGGACGTCGAGGAAGGTCGAGCCGTCGCCGCGGGCGCGGTTCGCCACACCGGAGTCGCTCGCGCCGAACACGACGACGGGCTCGGCGCGTCTGAAGTAGGCGTGGTAGCGGGCGGTGTCCGCGAGATGGAACGGGGCCAGGGTGAGCCCGTGCGTGGTGAAGTGCAGCGGGCGGCCCTCGGGGGCGATCGCGTCGGCGAGATCACCTCGGAGGGTGAAGTCCCGGTAGAAGGAGAACGCGCGGAACCCCGTCTCCGCGCTCCGCGCGACCAGCAGGACCGGTCCGTGGAAGAGCGACTGCACGGTGGGATCGTCCAACGCCCTTTCGACACGCAGCCGGTAGGGGGCGGAGATCCCGACCCGGTCGCCGCGCTGCCAGTTCCTCCGCAGGGTGAGATAGCTGCCCGGCACCCCCTCGGCCGGCTGGCGCACCCCGTTGACCGTGACGGTGAAGCCGCCCGTGGCCCAGGCCGGAACGCGGAGTCGCAGGTCGAAGGTGCCGCCGCCCTCGCGGAACGTCAGGGTGCGGACGCCCTCGGCCGGGTAGTCGCTCGTCTGCTCGACGACCAGCCCCTTCTCCGGCCAGCGCAGTGTCGAGGCGAGGTAGAGGTTGACGTAGAGCGCGTCGCCGTCGGCGGAGCGGAAGTAGACGGAGTCCTGGTACTTGGTGTGGTTCTCCATGCCGGTACCGCCGCAGCACGTACCGGTGTTGCCGTACGCGCGCGCCACTCCCGGGCCCATGCCGACGAAGTAGGTGACCTCCGGGCTCTCCGTGCTGCGGGCGTCCCGGCGGGAGGCGAGGATGTGGTTGGTCAGCCCCCGCTCGTAGTAGTCCATGTACGCGGGGTCCTGCCGGTGGAAGAAGAGCTGCCGGCTCAGCTTGAGCAGGTTGTACGTGGCGCACGTCTCGGCGTTCTTGTCGTCCAGTGTGGCCGCGACGGCGCCCCGGGCCCGGAACATCTCGCCCTGGCCCGTGCCGCCCAGGCTGTACATGCGGGGACCGGCGACCATGGACCAGAAGTGACGGGCGGCGTCCGCGTACCTCTCCTCCCCCGTGTGGTCGAACAGCCGCAGGTAGCCGGTGAACTGGGGGATGTGCTGGTTGGCGTGGAGGCCCGCCAGGACGTCGCGGTCCTCCGCGCAGGCCGTCAGCAGCGCGGTGTTGTCGAAGCAGCGGGCGGCGGCCAGGTGTTCCGCCCGGCCGGTGAGGGCGTGCAGATCGGCGAGGACCTCGTTCATCCCGCCGTACTCACCGGCGATGTAGATCGACCACATGCGCTCCAGCTGGGACTTCGGCAGACGGCCGAGCCGGCTGTGCACCCAGTCGCCCATCGCCGAGGCGATGGTCAGGGCCTGGGCGCTGCCCGCCAGGGTGTGCGCGTCGAGGAGACCGCGCATGATCTTGTGGCAGGTGTAGTACGGGGCCCAGATGGTGGGGTACGTCGTGTAGCTCTCCAGCAGGATGAACTGGGTCTCCGGGTACGCCGCCAGATAGCCGGGGTGGCTGGGGCGCGGTGAGCCGTGGTCCGCCAGGGCCCGCTGGCACTCGCCGAGCGCGCCGACCAGGTAGTCCAGCTTGGCCTTGAGCGCGCTCTCCCCCGTGTCGGCGTACGCCTGGGAGACGAGGGTGAGGAAGTGGCCGCCGTAGTGGCCGCGCAGATTGCCGTCGGCGGTCTCCCAGCCGCCGGGCGGCCGGGCGCCACGGGTGTCGAGCCCGGCGTTGGCGCGGAAGACGGCCAGGATCCGGTCGGCCGGGCAGGACCGCGCGTACTCCAGCATCAGGTCGCGCTTGCGCCGGAACACCCCGTCGCCGAGCGTCACCCCGTCGAGGGGGAAGGGGTGCGCCGTCCAGGTGGGCGGTACGGGGACGGGCGCCGGTGTGTTTCCCGCGGGCGTGGTGGACGCGGCGTACGCCGGTGCGGCGGCGGACACGAGGGGTGCGGCGGCCGCGGTCCCGAGGGCGACGCCCAGCAGGGTGCGCCGGGTGGGGGGTGGGGGCATGCTCGGACTCCGATCTCCGGTGGTCGGCGGGCGGGGCGGCGGCGTGGGGAGGGCACGGCCGCGCGAGGCGGTCAGGGGTTCACGGTCGGCAGCCAGACCCGCATGGTCGCGGGCCCCCGGTTCGCCCAGGAGTGGTACGGGACCAGGACGATCCCGGCGCGGTCGGCGGCGGGCGTACCGGCCGGGTCGTCGAGCGGCCGGTACGGCCAGGCCCCCTCGTCCCGCGCGCCGGGTGCGGCGATCTCTCCGGCGACCACGACGGTGGCGCCCTCGCCGGGCTCGCCGCCGGGCCCGGCGGAATCACCGGCTCCCGCGGGGCCGTCCTGCGGCGCGGCGGACGGGTCCACCCGTACCGCGTCGACGTCGTGCCCGTCCGGCAGGTCCACGGATTCGGCGCAGTAGACGAGCGGCCCGCGCTGTACGGCCACCGTGCCGCGCACCGCGTCGACGCGCGGATCGGCCCGGATCCACCGCGGCCGTACGGGCAGTTCGAGCCGGATCCTGTCCCCGGGCCGGAAGACGCGGGTGATCTCGGCCGTGCCCGGGGCGACCGTACGGCGGCCTCCGGCCGGGTCGGTCAGCCACGCGGTGGCGCCCGCCGTCCAGTCGGGGACGCGCAGGGACAGGGTCCACGGGCGGTCCGGCGACCGGTCGACACGCACCACCACATCCCCGCCCCACGGATAGTCGGTGAGGATCCGCAGGGCCACGCCGTGGCCGCCGGGGAGGGAGGTGGCGATCTCCGCGTCGGCGTACTGGTGCAGTTGGACGCCCCGGTCGTCGGCCGTCGCGAGGTAGGCCGGCAGTTGGGCGAGGGTCCGCGCCACATTGGTCGGGCAGCAGGACACCGCGAACCAGGGGGCGCGCAGCCCCGACGCGGCGCGCGGGCTCACGGTGTCCTCGGCGGGCACGGCGCCCCGTTCGCGCCGGTGCAGGGTGTTGGCGTAGAAGAAGGACCGGCCGTCCTGCGCCGGGGAGGTGGCGACCACGTTGAACAGGGTCCGTTCGGCCAGGTCGGCGTAGCGCGGCTCCCCGGTGGCCAGCAGCAGCCGCCAGTTGAGCATGACCGAGGCGACCCCCGCGCAGGTCTCCGCGTAGGCGCGGTCCGGCGGGAGGACGAAGTCGCCGCCGAAGGACTCGTCCCGGTGGTGCGCGCCCATGCCCCCGGTCAGATAGGTGCGCCGGGCGACGGTGGCCTCCCACTGTCGTACGACCGCGGCGAGCAGAGCCTCGTCGCCGGTCTCCACGGCCACGTCGACGGCGCCCGCCGCGAGGTAGAGGGCGCGGACGGCGTGGCCGCGCAGCACTCCGGCCTCCCGTACGGGCAGGTCGTCCTGGTGGTAGGCGCGGCCGAACTCGCCCTCGGGGAGCGTGCCGTGGCCCCGGCGTGCCACGAAGAGGGCGGCCTGGTCGAGGTAGCGGCGCTCCCCGGTCAGCCTGGCGAGTTCCACCAGGGCCGTCTCGATCTGGGGATGTCCGCAGACCGCCTCGGTGCCGCCCGTGCCGAAGGTGGCGCACACATGGTCGGCGGCCCGCAGGGCGATCTTCGTCAGCTCGCCCTCGCCGCGGCTGCGGGCCTGGGCGACGCCCGCCTGGATCAAGTGCCCGTAGCAGTACAGCTCGTGGCCCCACGCGAGGTCGCTGTAGCGGGGCGGCTGTCCGGGGCGGCCGAAGGCGGTGTTGAGGTAGCCGTCCGGTTCCTGGGCGGGGGCGACCGCCTCCGTGAGAGCGGCGCTCTCCGCGTCGAGCGCGGGAGCGGCGCCGGTGCCCGTCCCGGCCTGCCAGGCCAGGGCCTCCAGGAGCTTGTACAGCTCGGAGTCGGCGAACTCCCGCCCGCGCCGGTCCCGTGGGACGCGCCCCTCGGCGGCGGCCCGGAAGTTGCCGGTCCAGCCGGCGCGTGCCATCCAGTCGCGGCAGTGCCCGAGCGTGACGGTCTCGTTGACGTGCCGGCGCCGGGCCCAGAACCCGCCGGTGATCCTGACCTCGTCGAGACCGAGCGGTCGCAGCCGGCCCCGGGTCGGCGCCACCGGCAGGACGGCCGGGCGCGCCGTGTTCCCCTTCACGAGTCCATGCCTTCGGTTCGTCCCTTCGGTCGTGGTGTACGGCGCGCTCCGCGGGGTTCAGCCCTTGAGCGCGCCGGACATGAAGCCCCGTATGTAGTGCCGTTGGAGCAGCAGGAAGAGCAGCAGACAGGGCACGGCGAGGACCACCACGCCCGCCTCGGTGGCGCCGTAGTCGACGGCGCCCATGCTCTGCTGCCGCAGGTTCGCGACGGCCAGCGGCAGGGGTGCCTTCGCACTGTCGGAGATGAGGATCAGCGGTGCGATGAAGTCGTTCCAGGCGGCGAGGAACGCGAAGAGCCCGACGGTGATCAGCCCCGGCCGTACCGCGGGCAGGAGCACCCGGCGCAGCGCGCCCGCCGTGCCGCAGCCGTCGACGAGCGCCGACTCCTCCAGTTCGCGGGGCACCGCCTCGAAGGAGATCCGCATCATGAAGGTGGCGAACGGCAGTTGGAACATGGCCAGTACCAGGCTCAGTCCGATCAGAGAGTTCTGGAGATGGAGCCGGCCGAGGAGCACGTAGAGCGGGATGAGGAGAGTGGCGTAGGGGACCATGAGGATGGCCAGGGTGAGCAGGAACAGCGCGTTCCTGCCGGGGAAGTCGAACCGGGCGAAGGCGTAGCCGCCCAGCAGGGACACCCCCAGGGTCAGGGCGACGGTCAGCGCGGAGACGACGGTGCTGTTGAGGAGGTACCGCACCAGGCCGGCGTCGTACTGCAGCAGGGTGCGGTAGTTGCCGAGACCGTAACCGGATTCCTGCGCGGTGCCGGGCTGGCCGCTGACGGACGCCCAGGCGTTCCACAGCAGCGGGAAGAGGAAGATGACGGCCAGTCCTCCGGCGAGGACGTAGTAGGGCGTACGGCCCAGGGCGCGGGTCAGCACGGTGGTCTCCCTTCCCCGGGGGTACGCCATGGGACCGGCCTCATGACGCGTCGGCGCGGCGCAGGCCGCGGAACTGGGCGGCGTTGAGCAGGAGCAGGACGGCCAGCACGATGATCGAGAGGGCCGCCGCGGTGCCCAGGTCCAGCCGCTGGAACGCCTCCCGGTAGATCAACTGGACGACGGTGACGGTGCTGTTGTCCGGTCCTCCCTTGGTGAGGATGAAGAACTGGTCGAAGGCGAGCAGCGATCCGGTCACGCACAGCAGGAGGGTCAGGGCGAGGGAGGGCCGCAGCAGCGGCAGGGTGATGGAGCGGAAGATCCGGCCGCGTCCGGCGCCGTCCATCCGCGCCGCCTCGAACACCTCCTGGGGGATGCGCTGGAGTCCCACGAGAAGGATCAGCATGTAGAAGCCGGCGAACTTCCAGACGATGAGGAACACGGTCGACAGCAGCGCCGAGGTCGGGGTGGAGAGGAAGGAGACCGGGTCGTCGACGAGTCCGAGCGTGTCCAGGAGGTGGCCGAGCGGCCCGGTGGTGGGGCTGTACAGGCCCCAGAACAGCAGCGACGCGGAGGCCAGTCCGAGGACGCCGGGCAGGAAGTAGACCGTACGGAAGAAGCCCGCGCCGGGCCGGGACTCCTGGACGAGCAGGGCGAGGAGCAGCGCCAGTCCGAGGAGGACGACGGTGACGATCACGGTGTAGAGGAGGGTGAAGCGGACGGCGGGCCAGAACAGGGTGGTGTCGGTGGCGTCGGTGTAGTTCTCGGGGGCGTTGAGGCCCCGGTCCCCGGCGAGCAGCGGCCAGTCGCTGAGGGACATCTGCCCGACGAGCAGCAGCGGGAGCAGGAAGAAGACCGTGACGAACAGTGCGGTGGGGGCCGCGTAGGCGAGGCCCTTGGCCTTGCGGGACCGCCACCGGGGCGGGGTGGTGCGGGCCGGGGCGGCCCGGCGGGCCGCCGGCCCGGCCCGGTTCCCGGCCGCCACCGGCTCGGCCGTCTTCAGATGCATGGCTCTCCTCCGCCCGCCGTGCGTGGTGTGTTCCTCTTGTCGTGCTGTCGCGGGGCGGGTGGCCGCTCAGTCGGCGAGCGACGCGGTGACCGCCTCGTTGTCCCGGTCGACGGAGGCCCCGTCGCCGAAGACGGCATGGCGCATCAGGGTCAGCCAGGGCCCGTTGGGATCGTTGAAAGTCTGGCCGAACTTCGGTGCGTACGGGGTCCGCCCCCGTGCCACGAGTTTGTTGATCGTCACCAGGCGCGGGTCCGCGGCGGAGTGTGCGTTGGCGGCGAGATCGGTGCGGGCCACGACGTCCTTGTGCGCGGCGACCACCTCGACCTGCGCCGTGTCGCCCAGCGACCAGGCGAGGAAGTTCCATGCCTGGTCGGGTGAGTCACTGGTGGCGGAGATGCCGATGGCGTCACCGCCGACGAAGGTGGACGCGCCGCCGTCGGGCCCGGGGATGGGCGCGACGCCGAGGTCGAGGTCGCGGGGCATCAGCCCCAGGGTGGTCGAGGGCATGGGCATGACGCCGACCTGCCCCTTCGGGAAGAGCCCCGTCCAGGTGGTGCCCGTCTCCTCCCGCGCCCCGGGGGCCACGATGCCGTCCTCGACCCAGCCCCGGTAGGTCCCGTAGACCTTCTTCGCGGTGCCGGAGGCGAGGTTCGCCTCGGTCCCGTCCTTGTCCAGCACCTCCTCCCCGGCGGCCCAGATCGACGGCCACCAGGTGAAGACGCCGCAGCCGCCGCAGTTGCCGCCGAAAAAGGTGCCGTCGACACCGCCTCCCAGCGCGTCGACGGCGCGCGCCTGCCGGTCCCACTCGCCCAGGGTGGTGGGCGGGGCGTCGGGGTCGAGTCCGGCCCGCCGGTACAGCTCCTTGTTGTAGAAGAGCACCGAGAGGTCGAGGGTGTGCGGCACGACGTACTTCTTCCCCTCGTACGTGCCCGCCTTGATGTGCGAGCGCGCCAGGTGCTCGGCGAAGGGCAGGGCGTCGACGCGTTCGGTGAGGTCGGCGAAGAGCCCGCTGGAGGTGTAGTTGGGGACGAACACCACGTCGGAGGCGAACAGGTCGGGCAGGTCCCGGGATCCGGCGGCCGCGCCGACCTTGGCCTGGTAGTCGTCGGTGGGGACGACGGTCAGCTCGATCCTGTTCCGGTGGCTCGCGTTGTAGGCCTTGACCAGGCCCTCGCTCTGCGGCCGGGTCGCCGCCCGCGTCCACATCGTCAGGGTGGTGCCGTCGTCGGCTCCCCCGGCGTCCGCCGGTGCGCCTCCGCCCGAGCCGCCGCCCCCGGAGCCGCAGGCCGTGACCAGGCTCGCGGCGGCCAGCAGCGCGGCTGCGCGCAGGAGGAGGCGGTGGATCCGTCCAGGTGGTCCGGTGGTGCTTCTCATGTCGATCCCCCTGGGGTGGCGGTGGGACGAACGAAAAGGCTTTCAGAAAGCTAGAACCCGGCCCGGCTTCCGTCAATCCCCTTACCGCAGTGACGATGTGACGCATCGTCGAAACCCGAGACGGCCCCTGGGCACGCCTTGACCGAAAGTTCTCGGTTACGGTTCTACGCGCGACGTGCCGCTCCGACGGTCCCGGCACGCGACGCGAGACAGGAGAACCGCCATGACACGGGCCACCAACCCCTCCCGTTCGCAGCCCGCCACGCTCAACGACGTCGCCCGGCTGGCGGGCGTGTCCGTGGCCACCGCGTCGAAGGCGCTCAACGGCCGCAGCCAGGTGCGCGCCGAGACCCGGCAGCGGGTGATCGAGGCGGCCGAGCGTCTGGCGTTCCGGCCCAACCAGTTGGCGCGCGGCCTGCTGGCCGGGCGGACCGGCACCGTCGGTCTGCTCACCAGCGACCTGGAGGGCCGGTTCAGCATCCCGATCCTCATGGGCGCCGAGGACGCCTTCGGGGCGGGTGAGGTCGCGGTGTTCCTCTGTGACGCGCGGGGGGACGCGATCCGCGAGCAGCACCATGTGCGCGCGCTGCTCGGCCGCCGGGTCGACGGCCTGATCGTGGTGGGCAGCAGGACCGATCCGCGGCCGTCCCTCGGCCGTGAGCTGCCCGTCCCCGTCGTCTACGCGTACGCCCCCTCGGACGATCCGGCGGATCTGTCCATCGTCCCCGACAGCGTGGGCGGCGGCCGGCTCGCCGTCGGCCATCTGCTGGCCTGCGGCCGTACCCGTATCGCGCACATCACCGGCGACCCCGGGTACCTCGCCGCGCGGGAGCGGGCCGACGGCGCGCTGGCCGCGCTCGCCGACGCCGGCCTCGCCCCGGTCGGCGAACCGCGGTTCGGGGTGTGGTCGGAGGGCTGGGGGCGGGCGGCCACCGCGATGCTGCTCGACCAGCACCCGGAGGTGGACGCCGTCCTGTGCGGCAGCGACCAGATCGCCCGCGGCGTGATGGACGTCCTGCGCGAGCGCGGCCACCGGGTGCCCGAGGACGTGGCGGTGATGGGCTTCGACAACTGGCAGGTCCTGACCTCCGCCTCGCGCCCACCGCTGACCAGCGTCGACATGAACCTCGAACAGGTCGGACGGACCGCCGCGCAGGCCCTGTTCGGCGCGATCGCCGGGGCGCGGCGCTCCGGCACCGAGACCCTGCCGGGCCGGGTGGTGATCCGCGGGTCGTCGGCGCCGCTGTCCTGAAAGCGGCGGTCGGCGCCGCCGGGCCCCGCCCGCCTCCCTTGACACCCCAAGATCCCGGACCTACGTTGCGAAAACCTTTCAGGTCGTTTCAGTACGTCTCGGAGACGCGGCGGAGCCCTCCCCTGTCCGACCTTCTTCCTCGCTCTCCGGCGCTTCCACGTGTGGCTTTTGTCAGGAGCACCACATAGCCGGCGGTGCGCTCGCCGGCGCCCCCGCGAGCAGAAGCTCGCTGTCAACTGGATAGGGAGCATCCGATGAGAAGACGACGGACGGAGCCCCCGGGAGGGGGCGTCAGCAACGCTCTGCGCCTCTGCGCGCCACCCTGGGCCGGCCGGTCCCGGCGTGGCCGCGGCGCGCATCCGGGAACGGCGGGCCCTGCCATGAAGCGCCTCGTCGTCGCACTGGTGATGCTCGCCTGTTCCCTCCTCGCCACGCCCGCGGCCCACGCCGACCAGACCATCGGGTTCCCCACCTTCGGCGGACCCGCGATCCCGGCCCCGCCCACCGCGTACACACCGGGCGACATGATGCGGACCATGTACGACGCGGAGAGTTCCGGCACCGACTTCTGGATGGACCGGCTGCTGGCCCGCACCGGCAACGACCCGGCCGGATCCTGGCTGATGAGCCGTGGCCGCGCGCTCTTCATGAAGACGCACAACCCGGCGGTGCTGGGCTTCGGCGGCCATGTCGCCTACTGGGAGAGCGTCAACGACAACAACGCGTACACCGTCGCGATCACTCCGGGCACCTTCACGGAGCAGGTCTCCCAGCGCCGGCAGACGCCCAGCCACTGGACGAGCGTGCACACCGGCGGCTCGGTCACGGTCAGCCAGACCAAGTTCATCACCGACAACAACGTGGCCGTGACCAACCTGTCGATCAGGAACGCCGGTCCGGCCGCCACCACACTGCAGTTACGGGCCGCCTCGCCGTACGCCACGACCGGCGGCGGCAGTGAGCTGACCGGGCAGGTCAACGCCTACAACAACCTCACGACCCTGCGCCCGCGCCTCACCGGCGACGGCTTCACCGCCACCGGCGGCCAACTGGTCCGGTCGGTGACGATCGCGCCCGGCGCCACGGCGACCGCCAAGGTCGTGATGGGCTTCGTCACCGACGAGATCCCCGCGTCGCTCACCGAGTACAACGCCTACGCGGGCTACTCCAACGCGACCGCGTTCGCCACCCACGTCCGGGCCTACAACCTGTGGTGGGCGCAGAACGTGCCGTACATCGACGTGCCCGAACCGGCGATCAAGAAGAACATCTACTACCGCTGGTGGCTGATGCGCTTCAACAACCTCGACGCCGACATCCCCGGGCAGACCTTCCAGTTCCCGACGTCCACCGAGGGCGTCCTCGGGTACAACAACGCGATCGCGCTCACCCAGCCCATGCACATCGACGACCTCAAGTATCTGCGCGATCCGTCGTACGCGTACGGGGACTGGCTCAGCGTCGGCCAGGTCTCCAAGGGCGGGCGGTTCCTCGACAACCCGGGCGACCCGGAGAACTGGTCCAACAGCTACACCCAGTACATCGCCGAGGCCGCGTGGAAGAGCTACCAGATCCACGGCGGTCAGCCGGGGATCGCCGCCAGCCTCGCCCACTACGCGGAGGGCGACGTCAAGGGCCAGCTCGCCCAGTACGACCACGACAACAACAAGCTCATCGAGTACGACTGGGGCGCCATGACCGGCAACGACGCCGACGCCGTCTCCTTCCACTGGAAGCCCGGCAACATGGACCGCGCCGAGTCCGCCTACCAGTACAGCGGCGCGCTCGCCGCGGCGCAGGCGTACGAGGCGACCGGCAACACGGCCAAGGCCACCGAGATGCGCACCCTCGCGGGCCAGATCAAGGACGCCATCCTCAACGTCCTCTGGAACCCGAACCGGCAGCTCTTCGAGCACCGGCTGAAGTCGACCAACGAATGGGTGCCCTGGAAGGAGATCAACAACTACTACCCGTTCTCGGTCGGAGCCGTCCCGGACACCGCGACGTACAAGCAGGCCCTGCGGCTCTTCGCCGACCCGGCCCAGTACCCCGTCTTCCCCTTCTACACGGCCAACCAGACCGACAAGAAGGCGGCGGCCGACGCCGGGAACCCGGGCTCCAACAACTTCTCCACGATCAACTCCACCGTGCAGTTCCGCCTCTACTCCTCGGTGCTTCGCAACTACCCCAACACCTGGATGAACGCGACGGACTACAAGAAGCTGCTCTACTGGAACACCTGGGCGCAGTACGTCGGCGGCAACACCCAGTGGCCGGACGCCAACGAGTTCTGGGCCGACTGGAACGGCAGCACCGTCAACTACCGTTCGTGGATCCACCACAACATCCTCGGCAGCAGCAACTGGACCGTGATCGAGGATGTCGCGGGGCTGCGGCCGCGCGGCGACGCGAAGGTCGAACTCTCCCCGATCAACATCGGGTGGAGCCACTTCACCGTCAACAACCTCCGCTACCGGGGCGCGGATCTCTCCATCGTCTGGGACGACCCGGCCGACGGGGTGCAGCGTTATCCCGGCGTCCCCGAGGGCTACTCGATCTACGTCAACGGGAACCGCGCCGCCACCGTCAACTCGCTGGTGCCCTTCACCTGGGACCCGGCCACCGGCGAGGTCACCACCAGCGGCACGGTCACGTACCGCACGGCCGTCGCCGGTCTGCGCGCCCCCAACCAGGTCGTGCAGAGCAGCCCCCGGATGGTCGACATGCTCGCCAAGGCCGGCGTCGACCTCACCGCCGACCTGCCCAACCTGGCCTCCGGGGCGGCGGTGTCCGCGTCCTCCACCGGATCCGGCACCGGCGTCGCGGGCGCGGTCGACGGGTACCCCACCAACGAGCCGTTCTGGGGCGCCGGCGGCTCCCCGGGCGGACAGGACTGGTACGAGCTGAACCTCGGCACGGCCCGCACCCTCGACGAGGTGCGGCTGTACTTCAAGGACAGCCGCCCGGCGAGCGCCGCCTACCGGGCACCCGCCGCGTACACCGTCCAGTACCACAACGGCAGTACATGGGTGAACGTACCCGGCCAGACCAGAAGCCCGGAGGTCCCGCGGGCCAACTACAACGTGGTGCGCTTCCCGGCGCTCGGCGCCCAGCGGATACGGATCCTGGTCACCCACGCCTCCGGGGCGAGGACGGGGCTCACCGAGGTCAAGGTCCACCGCCGCGGCGGCGCCCAGCCCTCGGCCGGGCCCCTCGCGGCGACGGCGTACACCCCCACCCACCGATGAAGGACGTGGCTCAGTGACCCGTTCCAGATTCCTGTCCGCGCTCGTCTCCGTACTCGCCCTGGTGGTCGCCCTCCTGGTGGCGCCGCCCGCGTCCGCCGCCCTCGCGGGGACCGACGGGCCGGCCGGTTCCGCCGGTGACCGCACCGCCCTGGCCACCTTCACCAACCCGCTCTCCCAGCACGGGCCCGACCCCTGGCTCACGTACCACAACGGCTTCTACTACCTCGCCACCACGACCTGGAACTCGACGGTCACCATGCGCAGGTCCGCCACCCTGGCGGGGCTCGCCACCGCCCCCGACCAGGTGATCTTCCGCCTGACCCGGCCCAACGGGGCGGGCACGATGTGGGCCCCGGAGTTCCATCTGCTGGACGGCCCGAGCGGGAAGCGGTGGTACTTCTACTACACGGCCGGCCGGGAGCCGTACAACCTGGGCACCCAGCGGATCCACGTGCTGGAGAGCGCCGGCCAGGACCCGATGGGGCCCTACACCTTCAAGGCCGATCTGCTCGACCCCACGCAGGACAACACCTGGGAGCTGGACCCGGGCATCCTGCAACTGGACGGCAGGCTCTACCTTCTCGGCACCTACTACAACGGCTCGCAGCCGATGTTCATCCGCCCGCTGTCGAACCCGTGGACCGCGAGCGGCACCCGGCGGCTGCTGTCCACCCCGACCTACGCCTGGGAGACGGTGGGCGGCGCGGTCAACGAGGGCGGCGAGGTCCTTCAGCGGGGTGGCAGAACCTTCATCGTCTACTCCGCGAGCCACTGCTCCACACCCGACTACAAGCTGGGGATGCTCACCTACAACGGCGGTGATCCGCTCAACTCCTCGTCCTGGGTGAAGTCGCCGAACCCGGTCTTCCAGCGGTCCAACGCCAACGGTGTGTACGGTCCGGGCCACAACGGCTTCTTCAAGTCGCCCGACGGCACCGAGGACTGGATCGTCTACCACGCCAACGCCACGGCCGGCGGGGGCTGCGACATGAACCGCACCACCCGGGCGCAGAAGTTCACCTGGAACGCCGACGGCACCCCGAACTTCGGCACACCGGTCGCCCTCGGCACCCAACTGACCGCGCCCTCGGGGGAGTAGCCGCCCCTCCCCCGTGGGACGGGACGGCTCCCCGGCGCTCACGGGGTACGGCACAGGGCACGGTCGACGAGGTCGCGCAACGCCTCCTCCTGCCGGGCCGCGGCCTGCGGGTCCGCGGCCCGGCTGTGCGCGGAGACGGTGACACCGCGCCGGCCGTCCGCGGTGGTCGCGGCCCGGACGACATATCCGAAGCCGCTTCCGCCGTGCCCCAGATACTCTCCGCCGCAGGACAGCGGGGTGACGAAGAGCCCCAGGCCGTCCCGGGTGCCGGCCGGTTGACCGCCGTCCTGCGGCACCGGGACGCCGGCCCGCATGACGGCGAGTTCCGCGGGCTTCAGCAGCCGTCCGCCGACCAGCGCGCGGAAGAAGCGGTTGACGTCGCGGGCCGTGCCGGTCATCGAACCGTCCGCCCCGCTGTCCATGGGGCGGTAGGGGATCGTGGTGTCGGTCAACGGGCCGTCGGCGGTGAACTGCTGGTAGTCGGCGGCGTGCGGACGCGGCAGGAAGGGCCGGGTGCCGGGAGTGTCGGTCCGCCGCAGACCGAGCGGGCGCAGGATACGGGCGTGCACCTCCTGTTCCCAGGAGTGACCGGTGATCTTCTCGATGATCATTCCGGCGAGTACGTAGTTGGTGTTGGAGTACGCCCAGCGGGTGCCCGCCGGGAAGTCCGGCGCATGGCGCACGGCCAGGGCGACCAGCTCGCGCGGCTGGTAGGCACGCCACCGCTGGGCGAAGTACGTCCCTGCGCCGGGGTCGGGGAAGACGTCGTAGAGGTAGTCGGGCAGGCCGCTGGTGTGCCGCAGCAGGTCCCGGACGGTGATGGTCCTGCCGTCGTTCCCCGCTCCGGAGACGACTCCGGGCAGCACCTGCTCCACGGTCCGGTCCAGCGAGATCCGCCGCTCGCCCACCAGTTGGAGCAGAACGGTGGCGACATACGTCTTGGTGACACTGCCCAGCCGCAGATACCCGTCCCGCGGAACCGGACGTCCGGTCGTCAGGTCCCCCACCCCGGAGCGGGCCGTGACGGTCCCGCGCGGGGTCTCCACCCGGACGGCGACCCCGGTGACCCCGGCGTCGCGCAGCGCGTCGGCGTCACGCCGCACCGACCAGCCGCCGTCCGAGGGGCTCGGCGCGGCCGAGGCCATGGCGGAGGGCAGGAGGGACACGGCGAGCGCCGGCACGAGCGCCGACCACCACGAACGTCGGATTGTCATGTGCCGAGGCTAGGAACGGCGGAAGCAGCCGCCCATCCGGGAAGCCCCCGGGTCGCGAAGGGGGCCGGCCGGATGGACAGCGGAGCCAACCGTGGCGCGGGGCGACGGCGCGCGGGACTCCGGCCGGGTCGCGGCCGCCGCCGGTCACCACGGCGCTCCGGCCGCGCGGGGAGGGATGAGGCTGTGCAGCATGTGCACACGGTGTGCGCAGAGCGCTTCGGGTGGGGTTAACGTGGCCGGACCCCCTTGGGCGGCAAGGGCCCCTGGCGGCGGCGGCGCGCCGTACGGGCGACCGCGCCCCGCCTCGTGCGAGAGAAGTGCGGAGGTGTGGAAGAAGTGTCGGACCACGAAGTCCTGTGCCTCGGGGAGGCCATGGTCCTGGTGACACCCCGGCAGGGCCGGCCGCTCGCCACGGCGGGTGAGGCGACCCTCTCGGTCGCGGGCGCCGAGTCGAACGTCGCACAGTACCTCGCCGATCTGGGCCACCGGGTGGCATGGGCGAGCCGGGTGGGCAGTGATCCGCTCGGCGACCGGGTGCTCTCGGCGGTCGCCCGGCCCGGCGTGGACGTACGCCACGTCGAACGGGATCCGTCCGCCCCCACGGCTGTCTACTTCAAGGACCCCTCCCGCGCGGACGGCACCCGGGTCCACTACTACCGGAGCGGTTCCGCGGCCTCCCTGCTCACCCCCGCGTATCTGGACACGCTCCCCGTCGCCGCGGTGCGTCTGGTGCATCTGTCGGGCATCACCGCCGCGCTGTCGCCCGGCTGCGCCCGTACCGCCACGGCCCTGTTCGACCGCGCACGCGAGGCCGGGGTCCTGCGCTCCTTCGACGTCAACCACCGTCCGGCGCTCTGGAGAGGCGAGGACGCCGCCGCGCCGCTGCTCGCCCTGGCCCGGGACGCCGATGTCGTGTTCGTCGGGCTCGACGAGGCGGCGGAGGTCTGGGGCACCACGACCGCCGAGGAGGTACGCGACCTCGTCGGCCCTTCGGTGAGCGTGGTGGTGAAGAACGCGGACATCGGCGCCGTGCTCTTCGAACCCGGCGCGGAACCAGGCGTGTTCGTCCCCGCCGAGCCGGTCGACGTGGTCGAACCGGTCGGAGCGGGCGACGCGTTCGCGGCGGGCTACCTGTCGGCCTGGCTGCGGAACGAACCCCCCGCCGAGAGACTGCGGCTGGGACACCGGGTCGCCGCCTTCGCGCTCGGCTCGGTCGAGGACCACGCCGACGCCACGTCCCTGCGCCGCCCGGCGGCCGGCCCGGACGGCACTGTCCGATGAGCCGGACCGTCGAACGGGCCATCCAGATCATGGAGATGCTCAGCACGGGCCCGCAGCACCCGGCCGCGATCGCCGAACGGTTCGGTGTGCACCGGACCACCGCGCTGCGGCTCCTCCAGGATCTCTGCCAGGGCGGTCTCGCCCGCAGGCGGGAGGACGGCACCTTCGCCGTCGGGTACCGCCTCGCCGGACTGGCGGCAGCCGCCCTGGAACAGTTCGATCTGCGGGCGAGCGCACACCCGTTCCTCACCGAGCTGGGCCGCAAGCTCCGGCTCACGGTGCACATCGCCACCGTCGACAACGGGCGCGTGATCTATGCCGACAAGGTCGAACCGCAGGGCACGGTACGGCTGTACTCGCAGATCGGAAAGCCGGTCGTGCTGCACAGCTCCGGGGTCGGCAAGGCGATCCTGGCGTTCCTGCCCGACCACGAGCGCGCCGCGCTGCTGGACGGTTACGTCTACGAGCGGTTCACCGACACCACGGTGACCACGGCCGACGCGTTCGCCGCCCGGCTGCGGGAGGTCAGGGAGCGCGGCTGGGCGGAGGACGACGGGGAGTACGAGCCGTTCGTCAACTGTGTCGCCGTACCGGTCAGGGACGGCACCGGAACGATACGTACGGCCATCTCGGTGACGGCGCTGAAAGCACAGACCGACCTCACCGTCCTGCGCACACATCTCCCGGCCATCAGGCACACGGCGCAGGCCGTCTCCCGCACACTCGGATGGACGCGATGAACCCCATGAACCGCAGTGACCCCGTGGACCGCTCGAACACCGCGTCGGGAGGGCTGTTCCAGGACGCTTTCGACGCGCTGCCGCTCATGGCCATCCTGCGCGGCTTCGACGCCGCCCGCACGGTGGAGGTGAGCGGGCGGGCGTGGGACGTCGGTGTCCGGCTCGTCGAAGTGCCCGTACAGAACGAGTCCGCGGTGGCCGCGCTGCGCGCCGCGGTCGAGGCGGGGGCGGAGCGCGGAGCCGTGGTGGGCGCCGGCACGGTGACCACCGTCGAGCGGGTCGCGCGGGCGGTGGAGGCGGGAGCGGGCTTCACCGTGGCCCCCGGCTTCTCCCGCGAGGTCGCCGAGGCGTCGCTCGCGGCGGGCCTGCCGCATCTGCCGGGCGTCGCGACCGCCACGGACATCCAGCAGGCCGAAGCCCTCGGGCTCACCTGGCTCAAGGCGTTCCCCGCGGCCGTACTCGGTGCGGGCTGGATCGCCGCGATGCACGGCCCCTTCCCCTGGGCACGCTTCGTCGCGACCGGCGGCATGGATCTCACCAACGCCAGGGAGTTCCTCGGCGCGGGGGCGGCGGCGGTGTCGCTCGGATCGGCGCTGGCCGACCCCGGCCAGTTCGCACAACTGCCCGCGCTCATCGAGTCGATCACCGGAAGGAAGGCGGACCAATGAAGATCGTGGCGCTGGAGACCTTCTCCGTAGCACCCCGCTGGCTGTTCCTGGCCGTACGCACCGACGAGGGCATCACCGGATGGGGCGAGCCGGTCGTCGAGGGGCGTACGGCGACGGTCGCCGCGGCCGTCGAGGAGCTCTCCGACCATCTCGTCGGCCAGGACCCGTTCCGTATCGAGGACCACTGGCAGGTGATGACGAAGGGCGGCTTCTACCGGGGCGGGCCCATCCTCTCCAGCGCGGTGGCCGGCATCGACCAGGCGCTGTGGGACATCAAGGGCAAGGCGTTCGGCGTGCCCGTGTACGAACTGCTCGGCGGCGCGGTGCGCGACCGGGTGCGCACCTACTCGTGGATCGCCGGTGACGAACCGGACGGGGTCGCCGACCACGCGCTGGAACGTATGGCGCAGGGCTTCGACGCGGTCAAGATGAACGGGACCGGCAGGGCCCGCGCACTGGAGTCCAAGGCCGAACTCGACCTGCTGGTGGGCCGGGTGGCCGCCGTGCGCGAGGCGATCGGCGACACGGCCGACATCGCCGTCGACTTCCACGGGCGCGTCTCGCCCGCGGTCGCCCGCGAGGCGTTGCGCCTGCTGGAGCCGCTGCACCCGCTCTTCGTCGAAGAGCCGATCGTGCCCGAGCTGACCGCGGACTTCGGGCGGATCTGCGCCTCCACGACCGTGCCGATCGCCACCGGGGAACGGCTCTACTCACGCTGGGACTTCCGCGATCTGCTCGGTTCCGGCATCGCCGTCGCACAGCCGGACCTGTCCCACGCCGGCGGGATCTCCGAGGTCCGCCGGATCGCCGCCATGGCGGAGGCGTACGGTGTGGCACTCGCCCCGCACTGCCCGCTCGGCCCCATCGCGTTCGCCGCCAGCCTCCAGATCGACGTCGCCACCCCCAACGCGCTGATCCAGGAGACCAGTCTGGGCATCCACTACAACACCGGAGGCGGCTCCGACCTCCTCGACTACCTGGTCGACAGAAGCGTCTTCGACTTCTCCGACAGCCACATCAGCCGGCCGACCGGGCCGGGACTCGGCATCGAGATCGACGAGAGGGCCGTACGCAAGGCCGCCGAGGCGGGCCAGCGCTGGCGCAACCCGGTGTGGCGCAACCCCGACGGGTCACTGACCGAGTGGTAGAGCGGGCGGCGGGTGGCCGGGCGGACCGAACCGGCCCGCCCGGTCAGCGGTCGCCCCCGTCCGCCGAGTCCGCCCCGTCCGCCCCGCCCGCCCCCTACACGGAGTCCGCCGCGTCCGCCGCGTCCGCCGCGTCGCGCAACTCCCGCCAGCGGGAGTGCAGTAGCCCGTAGCGCTCCGCGCGGGCCGCGTCGGGCTCGACCGTGCGCGGCCGGCCGATGAGGCGCTCGCGTACGGAGTCCAGGTCGGTGTCGAGCCCGGAGCCGAGGAACGCGAGCGCCGCCGCGCCGAGCAGGGTCACATCCGGCTGCGGGGAGATCAGCAGGGGCCGGGCGAGGATGTCGGCGCGCAGCCGCGCCACATGCCTGCCGCGGGTGGCGCCGCCGGCCATCACGACCGGCAGGGTGCCCGTGGGGTCCAGGAGGTCCACCCCTTCACGGACGGTAAAGGCCGCCGCCTCCTGGGCGGCCCGGAGCAGACAGGCGGCGTCGTGGCCGGGCCGCTGGCCGAGCAGCGCTCCGCGGGCGCCGGAGCGCCAGGTCGGGAAGCGCGCGCCCGTCATGGCGGGCAGGACGGTGAGCCCGTTCGCGCCCGGGGGCACCGCGGCGAGCCGCTCGTCCTCGACCGCGCCGACCAGGGAGCGCCACTGGGCGACCGCGCCGCCGGTGAGGCCGGTCGCCCCGCCGGCGACGAACCGGCCGGGCAGGACGGAGGGGTTGAGCACGGCGCGGTCCGGTACCCCGTCGGGGGACGGGAGCAGCCGGCCGATGACATCCGTGGTGCCCGCGACATCGGCGATGACACCGTCGGCCCCGCCCAGGAGCAGCCCGATACCGACGGACCCGTCAGGACCGCCGGCGACCACGGGAAGTCCCACGGGCAGGCCGGTGGCCGCCGCCGCCTCCGCGGTGAGGGTGCCGACCACCGACGTCGGCTCCGACTGCGGTGGCAGGAGTCCGGGGTCCAGGCCGGTCTCGACCGGCAGGCCGGTGTTCCACGCGCGACGCCGTACGTCGGAGGCGAGCGTGTAGGCGGCGCTGATCGTGTCGGCGGTGAGCCGGCCGGTGAGCCGGGCCACGAGGAAGTCCTTCGGTGACAGCAGCGCGCGCACCGTCGACGCGGGGCCGGGCTCCATCCCCATGAAGTGGGCGAGGGCGCCGCCCGTCAGCGCCGGACGGCCCGCGGTGCGCAGCAGCCGCCGCACCGTCGGCTCGCCGAGCGCCGCGAGCCGCGGCACGCCCTGGGAGTCGGCCCAGCCGCCGCCCCGGCCGACGGGCCGGTGGTCCGTGTCGACGGCGACGGTACCGATGTGCGCGGCGACGGCCAGTGCCGTGGGAGCGGGTCCGCCGGACACCCCGGCCAGCGCGGCCCGTACGTCCCGGTCCAGCTCGGTGGCGTCGAAGGTGTCTCCGCCGAGTCCCGACGTACGGGCGATGCGCCGGTGGGCGAGGACCTGTCCCCCGGTGTCGACGGCGATGGCCCGCACGGCCGACGTACCGACGTCGACCGCGACGACATGGGCGCTCATTCGGCGTCGATCCGCAGGAGGAAGGGGAATCCGGGCAGGGTCCAGCTCGTGGTGAACTCGACGGTCTCGCCGCGCGATCCGTAGGTGGTGCGGCGCACCTCCAGTGCGGGCGTGCCCGGCCGGGCGTCGAGCAGCTCCGCCTGCTCGCCGGTGAGCAGGGTGGCCGTCATGGACTGGTCGGCGTAGCGCAGTTCGACCCCGAAGCGTTCGGTCAGGGTGCGGTACAGGGAGTCGTCGAGCAGCGGCTCCCGGCAGAGCGACGGGGCGACGGCGTACGGGATCCAGGCGTCCTGGAGCGCGGCGGGCGCACCGTCGACGAGACGGACGCGGGTGAGCCGGTTGGCCGGTTCGTCGTCCCTGGCGCCGAGGGCTTCCGCCACGTCGGCGGGGGTGGGCGCGGTCGCGCAGTGGATCAGCCGGGTGGACGCCTCGCCGCCCGTGCCCGCGATCTCCTCGGCGAAGGAGCGCAGCCGGTTGAGCCGCCGCCCGCGCTCGCCGTGGCCGCTGACGAACGTGCCGCTGCCCTGCCGCCTGACGACGAACCGGTCGGAGTCGAGCAGGTCCAGAGCCTGGCGTACGGTCATCCGGCTCACCCCGTACTGCCGGGCCAGGTCGGTCTCGCTGGGCAGCCGCGCCGCGGGGGCGAGCGTCCCGGACCGGATCTGGAGGACGAGGTCGTCGTAGATCACCTGATACCTGGGTGCGCGTGCCATGGTCAGATGGCCCCCGATTCGCGCAGACGGTCCAGGTCCTGGGCGGACAGCCCGAGGATGTCCCGGTAGACGTACGTGTTGTCCTCGCCGACCCGAGGGGGCGCCTTGCGGACCATGGGCGGGGTCTTCTCCATTTTGATCGGATTACCGGGCATCCGGATGGTACCGAGTTCGGGGTGTTCCGATTCGACGATCATGTCACGGGCGGCGATCTGGGGTGACCGGGCCACTTCCGCGACCGAGGCGACCTTGGCGTACGGCACGCCCGCCCCGTCGAGAATCCGTCCGATGTCCTCCGTCGTACGGCCGGCCGCCCACGCGCCGATCTCGCCCTCCAGGAACTCCTGGTGCGTCATCCGGCCCTCGACGGTGGCGAAGCGCGGGTCCCCGGCCAGGTCCGGCCGTGCCATCACGGCGCAGAGCTTCGGGAAGAGCGAGGCCGTTCCCGCCTGGATGTAGACGGGCCCGTCGGCGGCCTCGTAGACGTTGACCGGCGCGGTCAGCAGGTCGCGTGATCCGCTGCGGGGCATGTCCTGGCCGAGCATGAGCTGCGACATGAGGCGGACGCCGAGCGCGGAGAACATCGTGTCGAAGGAGGCGACGTCGACGAGTTGGCCCTCGCCGGTCCGCTCACGGTGCAGGAAGGCCAGCAGGGCCCCGATCGCCCCCTGGTAGCCGGTGGTGTAGTCGGCGATGTAGGTGCCGCTGAGGGTCGGTTTGCCGTCGGGCTCGCCGGTCATGCTCATCAGTCCCGAGGAGGCCTGGGAGATCGCGTCGAACAGGGCACGGCGCGAGTCGGGACCGGTCTGGCCGAAGCCGGAGATGGACACCAGGATGATGTCCGGGTTGAGCTCCCTCATCCGGTCGTAGCCGATGCCCATCTTCTCGATCGTGCCGGGGCGGTAGTTCTCCACGACGATGTCGGCCCAGGCGATGAGCCGTTCGAGGAGGGCGAGCGCCTCGGGGTGGCGGGTGTCCAGCGAGGCGTCGTACTTGTTCCGGTGGTAGAGGAACATGTAGATGCTCTCGTCGCGGTGGTAGGGCCCGTGGTGCCGGGAGTCCTCACCGTCCGGCCGCTCGATCTTGACGACCTCGGCTCCGAAGTCGGCCAGGACCTGTGTGCAGAGCGGGCCCGCGATGAAGCGCGAGAGGTCGAGCACCTTCACGCCGTCGAGGGGCGCCGCGGTCGTGTTCGGCATGTCCGCCGTCACCTCCGTCCTCTCCTTCTACTGCTTCTTCCGCGCCACGAACGACGGGAAGGTCCAGGCGTTCACCTCGCGGTCGATCGGTACGTCGAGTATCACCGGCGTGCCCGCGGCGAAGGCGTCGGCGACCCGCTGCCGCAGGGCGGCCAGGCCGGTGACGACCTCGCCGGGGACGCCCATCGCGCGGGCCACCATGCCGAAGTCGACGGTGCCGAAGTCGACGCCGGTGGTGCGCCCGTCGAAGTGCAGCTCCTGTTCCTGGCGGATGTTGCCGTAGCTGGAGTCGTTGAGGACGACGACGCAGACGTTCCCGCCGACCCGGGCGAGCGTCTCGATCTCGCCGAGGCTCATACCGAGGGAGCCGTCGCCGATCAGCGCGAGTACGGGGCGTTGCGGGTCGATCAGCGACGCCGCGATCGCGGACGGGAGCGCGAACCCCATGTTCCCGAAGCCGACGGGCTTGATGTAGCTGTGGGGCCGCTGGATCTCCCAGAGGAACGACCAGACGCCCGGGTTGCCCGCGTCCGGGATGAGCAGGGTCTCCTCGGGCGCCACCTCGCGCAGGGTGCGGACGATGTCGGCGGGGGAAAGCGGTCCCTCGGCGCCGGCGTCCGCCACCTCGGACCCCTGCCACCAGGCGGTGCGCGCGGTGTCGAGCGAGCTGATCCACTCCGCGCGGCCGGCCTTCGCGGCGTCCGCCTGTCCGGCGGTCGCGGCGACCAGGTCACGGGCGAAGGAGCCGAGGTCGCTCACCACGCCCTGGGTGATCTCCGAGTAGTAGCGCCCGATCATCGCGGGCTCGACATCGACCTGGATCACCTCGGGGAGGGCGCGCCGCCAGCGGGTGGTCGACACCGCGTTGAGGCTGTTGCCGAGGGCGAGGACGAGGTCGGCGTCGCCCAGCACCTCGCCGGAGAGCGTGGTGCCCATGCGGCTGACGGCCCCGAACACCAGCGGATGGGTGGTCGGCACGGCCCCGATGCCGTTGAACGTCGTGACGACCGGGATACCGAGGGCCTCGGCGAGCGCCAGCACGTCGTCGCTCGCCCGGGCGCGGTTGCCGCCGTTGCCGAGCCAGATGACCGGCCGTTCGGCGCGCAGGACGCGCTCGGCGACCCGGGCCAGCGCGACGGGGTTGGCGGACGGACGCTCGGTGACCCACGCGCGGCTCGGGTGGACGCCGGGTACCGCGGGCGGGTTGTCCACCTGGCCCTCGATGGTGTCACGGGCGAAGTCGAGGTGGACGGGTCCGGGGTTGCCGGTGAGGGCGTTGACGTACGCCTCCTCCACCGCCTGCTTGATGGAGGAGCTGTGTGCCACCAGCCGGGAGTACTTCACCAGCGGCTTGAACAGTTCGACGTGGTCGGCGTTCTGGGCATCGTCCTTGTGGATGTTCTCGCCGTTGTTGTTGCAGGTGAGGACGATGCCCGGACTGGAGTCCCGGTAGGCGCCGCCGACGCCGGTGAGCAGGTTGGTGGCGCCGGGGCCGGTCGTGGCGATGCAGGCGGCGGGCTTCCCGGTGAGCCGGCCGTAGGCGTCCATCATCACGGCCGCGGCGTTCTCGTGCCGGGTGTGGACGAGCTGGATGCCCGGGGTGTCGATGATCGCGTCGGTGATGGCGAGGGTCTGGCCGCCGACGACGCCGAAGACGTACTCGACGCCGAGGGAGGTCAGGAGGTCGACGACGAGCTGGCCGCCGGTCTTGGAAGTACTCATCTGTGAGGATCCGCTTTCTGTGTCGGTGCGGTCGGACGGTCGGTCCGGTGGTGATCGGTCCTTCGGCCATCGGCCCTTCGGCGATCGGCCCGTCAGGACGCGGGGACGGTCACGGTGGCCCAGCCGGCCGTGATCAGTCGGTCGTCGGTGTCGCGGCGTACCCAGACCTCCAGTTCGACGCGGAGGCCCTCGTCGACGGGGGTGACGGCGGTGACGACACCCGTCGACGTGAACGGCTCGAACACCTCCAGCGGCGCCAGGAACTTGACCCGTAGCCGGCCGCCGGTGAAGAAGGTGGGACCGGCGCGCAGTGTGAGCAACTGGGCCAGCACACCGAACTGCTGCTGCCCCTGCACGATGGGCACCCGCAGGCCGCCCGCGCGGGCCGCGTCGAGGCTGTTGTGGATGTTGCGCACGTACTCGCCGACACGGCTGAAGACCGCGGCCTGCTCGGCGGTGACCGTCTTGCGCAGCGGCGCGAGTACGTCACCGGGGCGTACGTCCGGTCCCAGTGTGCCGACGGTCCGCGCGTCCGGCGGGATCTCGCCGGTGACGCGGCGCTCCGGTGACGCCGATCCCCGTCCGCCGATGGTGCCGGGGACGGTCCGGAGGATCTCGACGCCGCGATGGCGGACGATGCTGCGCCCGTCCTCGCCCGTGGCCGCGGCCTCCATGACGACGTATCCCTCGCCACGGCGCCGGTACGCCTCGGTGTAGGTGCCCTGGAGGGTGACGACCTCGTCGAGCACCGCCGGGCTGTCGAACCACATCTGTTCCTCGGTGTGGTACCCGACCACCTTGCTGGCCGCGTAGACGAGGGTGAAGAGCTGTACGAGGTCGTTGCCGAGCAGGGCCGCGTGTCCGACCCGGCACCCGCCGAACGGGCTCTCCGTCAGGTGCCAGGGGGAATGGTCGTCGTGGGTGAAGGCGTACCGCTTGATCTTGTGGTCGTCGACGAGGACCCGTACCGTGCCGAGTTCCTCGGGGATGTCGAGGTTCTCGAACTCCGGTTCCTTGAGCCCCTCTTCGAGGTCGTCCGCGGCGCCGGCGCGGCGTGGGTCGGTCAGGTCGCGCCAGGGGCGGGAAGCCGGGTCGGTCATCGTTCCTTCTCCGTCTCTTCGCCGACACGGGTCATGTCGATCCGGTGGGTCTCGGGGGCCATGACCGCGCACACCAGTCCGATGAGCAGCGCCACGACGGTGATGAGGGCGATCGGCCAGGGATCCCCACCGGTCGCCGCCAGCAGGCCGGTCGAGGCGAGCGGCCACAGTCCGATGAGGACGCTGGGGATCTGTGCCGACAGCGAGAGGCCCGTGTAGCGCACCTTCGTGCCGAACAGCTCGGCGAAGAAGGCCGGTTCGACGCCGTAGACGGCGCCCACACCGATCGCGTACGCCACGGCGTAGACCACGTACATCAGCACGAGGGCGTCGGCGTCGAGGATCCAGAAGAAGGGGAAGGTGACGACGATGCCCACGAGGGAGCCGGCGATGAAGACGGTGCGCCGGCCGATCCGGTCGGACAGTTTCCCGAAGAAGTAGTACGTGTAGACGGCGAGCGCGGCGGCGACACAGCTCGCGATCAGGACGTGGGTGCGCGGGATGTCCGTGTAGTTCTCGGCGAACGTCAGGCCGATGGTGAGGATGATGTAGCCGAAGACCGCCTCGCCGAGGCGCATCCCCATCGCCAGGAGCAGGGGCCTCTTGAACCGTTTGAACAGTTCGGTGATCGGCATGCGCGCCTTCGCCTGTTCCTCGGCGGGCAGCTTCTCCAGCTCTTCCTGCGCGGCCTGGAAGGTCGGTGTCTCGGTGAGCTTGAACCGGATGAACAGACCGACGGCGATCAGTACGGCGCTGAGCAGGAACGGAAGGCGCCATCCCCAGCTCATCAGGGCGTCGTCGGGCAGGGTGGACACGGCGGCGAAGATGCTGGTGGACATGACCAGGCCCACCGCGTTGCCGATCTGCGGGAAGCTGCCGTAGGCGCCCCGTTTGTCCGCCGGGGCGTATTCGACCGCGACGAGTGAGGCGCCTCCCCACTCGCCGCCCACGCCGAACCCCTGGATGAGCCGGAGCAGGACGAGCAGGACGGGAGCCCACAGCCCGATCTGACCGGTGGTGGGCAGCAGGCCGATGAGGAAGGTGGAGCCGCCCATCAGGACGAGTGTCGTGACCAGGGCGGCCTTACGGCCGAACCGGTCGCCGAAGTGTCCGAAGACCACTCCTCCGACAGGCCGGGCGAAGAAGCCGACACCGAAGACGGCGAAGGCCGACAGGGTGCCGATGATCGGATCGTTCTCGTTGGGGAAGAACAGCTCCCCGAACACGAGGGCGGACGCGGTGCCGAAGATGAAGTAGTCGTACCACTCGACGGCGGTGCCGACGAGGCTGGCGACGGCGGCGCGTTTGGCGAGACTGGTGCGTTCCTGCTCGGTGGCAGGCGGTGTGGTGACTGATGGCGCCATGGATGACTCCGTTGTCGATCTCACAGACGTGTGGGGCGGGTTGGAGACAGGACCGGGGGAACCGGTCAGACCAGGCGGGTGGGGCGTTCCGGGGCGTCGTCCACGCGGGCGGAGGCCCAGCCGAGGGCGGTGCGGGTTCCGTCGGCCTTGTCCACCCAGACCTCCAGTTCGAGCCGGTCGCCCGAGACCCCGACGACGGCGCCGCCGGTGGTGAGTTCGTCGCCGACGAAGGCCGGTGAGACAAAACGGAGGTCGAGTTCGCCCGAGGTGAAGAACGCCTTGCCGAACACGTCGACCAGGTTGGTGATGACGAAGCCGGTCTGCTGCTGGGCCTGGACGATCGTGCGGTCCAGTCCGGAGGCGGCGGCCTTCTCCCTGTCCGTGTGTACGTTGGCGTACCCCTGCCCCGCCCAGGAGAAGACCGACATCTGGTCCTGGGTGAAGACCGTCGTCCGCCGTGGCAGGGCGGCGCGCGCCGGAGCGTCGAGGCGGGCCCGGTCGAGGACGGGGAGTGCGGTGTCGACGGTGCCGAGCACCGTCCGTGACCGGGTCGCGCCGGCCGTCCGGTTCTGCCCGGTGATCTCACCGGCGACCGTCCTCATGATCTCCTTGCCGACGTGCCGCACGAGCAGCCGGCCGTCGGCGCCGCGGGCCTCCGCCTCCAGGACGACATAGCCCTGGCCGCGGCGTTCGTACTTCTCCGTGTAGCCACCCTCGACGGTGACCGTCTCCCCCACCGCGACCGGGGAGTGGAACGTCAGGTGCTCGTGCGTGTGCAGGCCCTGGGCGGTGTTGCCGTCGTAGTTCTCGTAGAAGAGGAACAGCAGGTCGTTGGCGAGCACGAGCGGATGTCCCACCGCGCCGCCGAAGGGGGAGTCCCCGAAGTACCAGGACCCGAAGTCGTCCTCACTGTAGGCGTAGTCCAGCACTTTGCGCCGGTCCACGGTGACGGCGACCGGGCCCATCGGCTCGGGAATCTCGACCAGCTCGTAGCGAGCTTCTTTCAAGGGTGATGTCCGCGACTTCATTGTCACCTCCGCGTCGAAGCTGTGCGAAGAAAAATTAGTCTAGACGACTAGTCCTTACGGTAGGTTTGCGGAATCGGCCTTGTCAACAGTTCTCGGCCCCGACACTTCGGAGGGGGATGTGACGGGGTACGGCGCTGTCGAGCCGCCCCGGGTCATCGCGGGCGGGGGCGGCGGCGGACCGGCCGGGCGAGGGGCGCTCCAGCGGGGCAAGGGCGCACGAAGCCGAGCCCGGGCCGGATCGCGCGTGCGCGGCTCAGGGGCGGTAGGCGGCTGTCGCGGTGTCGACGAGGGAACGGATCAACGGGTTGGTGTCGCCCTCGTTCCACACCGCGACCACACGGCTCGGGGCCATGTCGACCAGCGGCACGACGGCCAGCTCCGCGGGCAGGTCGTGCCCGAGCGGGGCCACGCCGACCGTGCCGTTCCAGAGCACGGCCTGTACGCACTCCTGGACGGCGCGCACCACCGGGCCCTCGCGCGGCTCGCCGCCGTTCCAGTACGACTGCCAGACGGGGTCGGTGCCCGGCGGGAAGCGGAACCAGCGGCGGTCGCCCAGCTCGGCCAGCCGCAGCCGGTCGCGGCGGGCCAGCGGATCGTCGGCGCGCAGGACCGCACCGACCGGATCGCTCCGCAGGACCCGTACCGTCAGGGCGGTCTCGTCGAACGGCGCCCGGGTCAGGGCGACATCGACCAGCCCGGCGCGCAGCCCGCAGGTCGGGTCGGTCAGATCGGCGTCGCGGACGCGGATGTCGACGCCGGGGTGGCTCCGGCGGTAGGCGGCGGCCAGTCTGGACAGTCCCGGGTCGGTGCTGTCGCCCAGGATGCCGACCGTGACGGTCGCGACGCCGGCCGCCGCACTCACCCGGACCCGGACCCGGTCGGCATGACCGAGCAGCGCCCGCGCCTCGTCGAGCAGCACCGCGCCCACGGGGGTGAGCGTGACACCGGCGGGCGAGCGGACGAGCAGCGGGGCCCCGGCCTCGGCCTCCAACCGCTTGATCGCCCGGCTCAGCGGCGGCTGGCTCATGTGCAGTCGCGCGGCGGCCCGGCCGAAGTGGAGTTCCTCGGCGACCGCCACGAAATAGCGCAAGGTCCGCAGCTCCACGCTGCGAGGATACCCATCCGGTATCGGCGGTGCGGGACGGGTCTTGGACACGGGCGGGGGCCTCGCGGTGGACTCGTGGGCATGACCGGAGAAGCCAGCACCAGCGAGCCTCGGACCGACCGCCCCGCCCTGTCGGTGGTGGGTCCCGGCGACGGCGAGACGATCGTTCTGGGCACCACACGGATGCGCGTCCTGGAGGACGGCAGCCACACCGGGCACCGCCTCGCGATCGCCGAGTCCGTCCTCGCCCCGCACACCCAGGGCCCGCCCCAGCACCGCCACGCCCAGCACGACGAGGGCTTCTACATCCTCTCGGGCACCGTGCGGTTCACCGTCGGGAGCGAGGACCACGACGCGACCGCGGGCACGCTCGTGATGGTCCCGCCCGGCATCCCGCACACCTTCGCCAACGTGACCGACCACCCCGCCGTCATGCTCAGCACCTTCACCCCCGACCTGTACGTGCAGTACTTCCGAGACCTGGAGAAGGCCCTTTCCGACGGCCGGCCGCTGACCCCACAGGCCAACATCGACACGATGAGCCGCTACGCGACGGAGCCCGCCGCCGACCTCACCTGAGGCGAGCGGTGGGTGACTGCAGGCCGAAGGCCATCGGGACCTTCCCGACCCGGTGAAAGCCGAACGCCGAACAACGCCGTCTACCCTGACAGCATCGGAACCCAGTGATCCATCACCTGGCGCAGACGCCGCCGGTGACCGGCGATCCAGTCGTCCGGCGGGACGAGCGGGACCCGCACGGTGACCATGGACCCGCTCTCGTCCTCCACGACCACCTCCGGGCAGTCGCGCTCGCCTGTGAGCTGGATGAAGAGGGACGGCCCGCTGCTCATCTCCATCCAGGCCACGTCTTCGCCGGCGTCGAGCCGGTCCAGCATGGCGGCCCAGCTCTCCAGCCTCGCGGCGGACAACGCCAGGTCGATACGTCCGGACACGAAGGGGGTCCGGACGACGATCTCCGCGTCGAGCCCGGCGGTCCAGCCGGGACTGCGTCCCAGGACGTTGACCAAGACGCTGTTGCCCTCCTCATCGGCGAGCGAGATGAGCTCCCTCGGGGGACTGTCGCCCATGGCTTCCCTTTCGTCGGCGAGCACTGAGCGAGGAGCACAGGTCCCGGATCCACGCGGTCACGGTCATCCCCATGGGCTGACCGTGAACCGGCTGCCCCGTGCCAGGCGGGTAGCCGGTCTCACGCGTAGTCGTAGACGGTGACGGCGATGTCGCGGGCGCTCAAGGTTCTGCTGATGATCGGCTCGATGCGTTCCCACTTGCCGCCGGCGAGGCCGCAGCCGATGCGGGGCATGTGAACGGAGGCCCCGTTGACGAGGGCGTGCTCGGCGACGGCCGACAGACAGCGTTCGACGGCCTCGTACCGGATGGGCGGTCCGCTGCTCCCCACCTTCATCCCGCGCTGCGCGACCATGTTCGCGACCCAGATGTCCGGTCGGACGCGGACCATCTGCACCGCTCCGAGGCCGAAGTCGTTACCCGCGCGCTCGCGGTGCCAGCGGCGGTACTCGCGCTCCGGTTCCGGCCAGTGACGCGAGATCGCCAGAACGAATCCCTTGCCCCATCCGCCCAGGTCGTTGCAGACATGGGCGATGATCTTCGGACCCTTCGCCTGAGGGTTGGTCGCGTCGCCCGCGACGGTCTTCAACGGTTTCACGGAAGTCATGGTCACCCGATCCACGGCAGGAAGCCAATGCTTTCCTCCCGTACCGCGCTGTCAGTTGAAGATGTCCGGAAGGTCCAGGCCGGAACCTTCGTCGCCGCCGGGGCGGGGCCGCATCGGAAGCGGATCCGGGTAGGTCTCCGTCGCGGCCCTCGCACGGACGATGTGGGTCCACCGCACGCCACGACCGCGAAGGCACCGAAAACCTCGGCGAACGCGGCCGGGGCGCGGAACTCCACGCCCAACGCCCGGCCGTCCCGCGGCGGCACCCACACCAGCGAGCTGAGAAGGACGGGCCGGGCGGACGCGCGGGCGGACGCTCCGAAGCCCCCCCCCACAGGTGGGGGGGGTGGTGGGCAGGGCCCCGCCCCCGCCCGCCCCGGGGGGGCCGGGGGGGGGGGGGGGGGCGGGGT
>NZ_JBHZDA010000088.1:10783-30533 GCF_042755665.1 Streptomyces sp. NPDC059142 | reverse complement strand
ACACTACCTAGCGGCCCCCCCCCCTCACCCCCCCACCCACCCCCCCACACCCCCCCCCTCACCCGCAGCCGGCTCTGGCCCCCCCGCCCCCCCCCCGCGCGGACCTACGGAGAGCCTCAGGCGGAGGCCGGGGGGTACAGATCGCGGGGGAGGGCCGAGGCCGCCGCCGCGTCCAGCAGCCACAGAGTGCGGCTGCGGCCGTACGCACCGGCCGCCGGGGCCTGGATCTCACCCGCGCCGGACAGCGCGATCTCCGCCGCCTTCGCCTTGTCCTCGCCCGCCGCCAGCAGCCAGACCTCGTGCGCCGCGCGGATCGCGGGCAGGGTGAGGGAGATCCGCAGCGGCGGCGGCTTGGGCGCGCCGTGCACCGCGACCACCGTCCGCTCGGTCTCCCGGACGCCCGGCAGCTCGGGGAAGAGCGACGCGACATGGGTGTCGGGGCCGACACCCAGCATCAGCACGTCGAAGGTCGGCACCGGACCGTGGTCCTCGGGCCTGGCCGCCGCCGCCCGCTCCGTGGCGTACGCGGCGGCCGCCGCCTCCACGTCGCTGCCGTACGGCCCGTCCGAGGCGGCCATCGCGTGCACCCGCGCCGGGTCCAGCGGCACCGAGTCGAGCAGTGCCTCCCTCGCCTGGGTGATGTTCCGCTCCGGGTCGCCCTCCGGCAGGAAGCGTTCGTCGCCCCACCACAGGTCGAGCCGGGACCAGTCCACCGCGTCCCTGGCGGGCGCCGCCGACAGCGCGGCCAGCAGCCCGTTGCCGTTGCGCCCGCCCGTCAGCACCACCGACGCGGAGCCGCGCGCGGCCTGGGCGTCCACGATCTTCGTGATCAGCCGGGCCGCCGCGGCCTGCGCCATCAGCTCCTTGTCGCGGTGCACGACGAGCTGCGGAGCGCTCACTTCGACGCCGCCTTCTTCACCGGCATGCTCGCCGGTGTGACCGGGTGCGCGGGCGCGTGCTCCGAGGAACCCGCCTCCCGCGTCGGCAGCGGCGGCAGGGAGGAGGACTTCGACTCCCCCAGCCGGTGCACACCGAACTTCAGCGCCGAGGCGTAGGTGTCGTCCGGATCCAGCCGCCGCAGCTCCTCCGTGATCAGCTCCGCGGTGTCCCGGCGCTTCAGCGCGACCGCCCGGTCCGGCTGTCCCTCTATGGAGAGCGTCGCGAGCGAGCCGTCCGCCCGGTCGAGGGTGATCGGCCCGCAGGTCGTCTCCATCCGGACCGCCGTGAGACCGGGGCCCGCGGAGACGGAGCGCCGTACCGGCACGCGCAGCCGGTTCGCGAGCCACATCGCGAGCAGCTCACCGCTCGGGTTGTGCTCCTCGCCCTCCACCTCGACCGAGGTGACCTTGCAGTCCACCTGGTCCAGGGCCGCCGCGACCATCGAGCGCCACGGCGTGATCCTGGTCCAGGACAGGTCGGTGTCGCCCGGGGTGTAGGCGTCGGCGCGGGCCGTCAGCTCCTGCACCGGGTGCTCGGCCGCGTACGTGTCCGTCACGCGGCGCTGGGCGAGCTTGCCCAGCGCGTCCTTGGCCGGGTTGACCGGCGCGTTGACCGGCCACCAGACCACGACGGGCGCGTCGGGCAGCAGCAGCGGCAGGACCACCGACTGGGCGTGGTCCGTCACCTCGCCGTAGAGGCGCAGGACGACCGTCTCACCGGTGCCCGCGTCCGTGCCGACCCGCACCTCGGCGTCGAGCCGGGCCTGCGCCCGGTCGCGCGCCGAGCGCGAGATCCGCTTCACGACGACGAGCTTGCGCGACGGGTGCTCGCGGGACGCCTCGTTGGCGGCCTTGAGCGCGTCGTACGCGTTCTCCTCGTCGGTGACGATGACCAGCGTGAGCACCATGCCGACCGCGGGTGTGCCGATCGCGCGGCGCCCCTGCACGAGCGCTTTGTTGATCTTGCTGGACGTGGTGTCCGTAAGGTCGATCTTCATGGCCGGCGCCAGCTCCGTCCGTCTCGTGCGAGCATTTCGTCCGCCTCGACCGGACCCCAGGTCCCGGACTCGTACTGCGCGGGCTTGCCGTGCTTGTCCCAGTAGTGCTCGATCGGGTCGAGGATCTTCCAGGACAGCTCGACCTCCTCCAGCCGCGGGAAGAGGTTCGAGTCGCCGAGCAGCACATCGAGGATGAGCCGTTCGTACGCCTCGGGGCTGGACTCCGTGAAGGACTCGCCGTACGCGAAGTCCATCGAGACGTCCCGGACCTCCATGGAGGTGCCGGGGACCTTCGAGCCGAACCTCATCGTCACGCCCTCGTCCGGCTGGACCCGGATGACCAGGGCGTTCTGCCCCAGCTCCTCCGTGGCCGTGTGGTCGAAGGGCGAGTGCGGCGCGCGCTGGAAGACGACCGCGATCTCCGTGACCCGCCGGCCGAGCCGCTTGCCGGTCCTGAGGTAGAAGGGGACGCCCGCCCAGCGGCGGTTGTCGATCTCCAGCTTCACCGCGGCGTAGGTGTCGGTCTTCGACCGGGCGTCGATTCCGTCCTCCTGGAGATAGCCGACGGCCTGCTCGCCGCCCTGCCAGCCCGCGGCGTACTGCCCGCGCACCGTGCCCTCTCCCAGGTCCTTGGGCAGCTTGACCGCGCCCAGCACCTTGGTCTTCTCCGCGACCAGCGCGTCCGCGTCGAAGGAGGCGGGCTCCTCCATCGCGGTCAGCGCGAGCAACTGGAGGAGGTGGTTCTGGATGACGTCACGGGCGGCGCCGATGCCGTCGTAGTAGCCGGCCCGGCCGCCGATGCCGATGTCCTCGGCCATGGTGATCTGGACATGGTCGACGTACGACCGGTTCCAGATCGGCTCGAAGAGGGTGTTGGCGAACCGCAGCGCCAGGATGTTCTGGACGGTCTCCTTGCCCAGGTAGTGGTCGATCCTGAAGACCTCGTTGGACGGGAAGACCTCGTGGACGACCTTGTTCAGCTCCTTGGCGGAGGCCAGGTCGTGTCCGAACGGCTTCTCGATGACCGCGCGGCGCCAGGAGCCCTCCGTCTGGTCCGCCAGCCCGTGCTTCTTGAGCTGCTGGACGACCTGCGGGAAGAACTTCGGCGGCACGGAGAGGTAGAACGCGAAGTTCCCGCCCGTGCCCTGTGCCTTGTCCAGCTCCGCGATCGTCGACTTCAGGTTCTCGAACGCGTCGTCGTCGTCGAAGTCGCCCTGGACGAAGCGCATCCCCTGGACGAGCTGCTGCCAGACCTCCTCGCGGAACGGTGTACGCGCGTGCTCCTTGACCGCGTCGTGCACCTCCTGCGCGAAGTCCTCGTCCTGCCATTCACGGCGGGCGAAGCCGACGAGGGAGAAGCCCGGCGGCAGCAGACCACGGTTGGCGAGGTCGTAGACCGCAGGCATCAGCTTTTTGCGGGACAAATCGCCCGTGACGCCAAAGATGACCAGGCCCGACGGCCCCGCGATACGCGGGAGCCGTCGGTCCGCGGCGTCACGGAGCGGGTTCGCTCCGTGGGTTGCGGTCAAGGTTTCAGCCCTCCGAAGGGGCGAGGCGCTTGAGCTCCGCCTCGGTCGACTTGAGCAGGTCGTTCCAGGACGCCTCGAACTTCTCGACGCCCTCGTCCTCCAGAAGCTGGACGACCTCGTCGTACGAGATGCCCAGCTTCTCCACGGCCTCCAGATCGGCGCGCGCCGTGTCGTACGTGCCGCGCACCGTGTCACCGGTGATCCGGCCGTGGTCGGCGGTGGCTTCGAGGGTGGCCTCCGGCATGGTGTTCACCGTGTTGGGCGCGACCAGCTCGTCCACGTACAGGGTGTCCTTGTACGCGGGGTCCTTGACGCCCGTCGAGGCCCACAGCGGACGCTGCTTGTTGGCCTGCGCGCGGTCCAGGGCGGCCCAGCGGTCCGAGGAGAAGACCTCCTCGTACGCCTCGTACGCGAGGCGCGCGTTGGCCAGGGCCGCCTTGCCGCGGGCCTCCTTGGCCTCGGGCGTGCCCAGCGCGTCGAGCCGCTTGTCGATCTCGGTGTCCACCCGGGACACGAAGAAGGACGCCACCGAGTGGATCTTGGAGAGGTCGAGGCCCGCGGCCTTCGCCTTCTCCAGACCCGCGACATAGGCGTCCATGACCTCGCGGTACCGCTCCAGCGAGAAGATCAGCGTGACGTTCACGCTGATGCCCCGGCCGATGGTCTCGGTGATCGCGGGCAGCCCCGCCTTCGTCGCCGGGATCTTGATGAGGGTGTTCGGGCGGTCCACCAGCCAGGCGAGCTGCTTCGCCTCGGCGATGGTCGCCGTGGTGTTGTGCGCGAGACGGGGGTCGACCTCGATGGAGACCCGGCCGTCCTGGCCCTGCGTCGCGTCGAAGACGGGGCGCAGGATGTCGGCGGCGTCCCGGACGTCCGCCGTCGTGATCATGCGAATGGCTTCCTCGACGGTGACCTTCCGGGCCGCGAGGTCGGTGAGCTGCGTGTCGTAACCGTCGCCGCCCGAGATCGCCTTCTGGAAGATCGACGGGTTCGTCGTGACGCCCACCACGTGGGACTGGTCGAGAAGCTCCGCCAGGTTCCCGGAGGTGATCCGCTTGCGCGACAGGTCGTCGAGCCAGATCGCGACGCCTTCGTCGGAGAGGCGCTTGAGTGCGTCTGTCATGAGGTTTGCATCTCCTACAGTTCGTATATGGGCGTCAGCGCGCCGCGGCCTCAAGAGATTCCCGGGCGGCGGAGACCACCGCGTCGGCGGTGAAACCGAACTCGCGGAAGAGGACCTTGGCGTCCGCCGAAGCGCCGAAGTGCTCCAGCGACACGATCCGGCCCGCGTCGCCCACGTACCGGTACCAGGTGAGCCCGATGCCCGCCTCGACCGCCACCCGCGCCTTCACGGCCGGCGGCAGGACGCTGTCCTTGTACGCCTGGTCCTGCTCCTCGAACCACTCGACCGACGGCATCGAGACGACCCGCGCCGGCACCCCGGCGGCCTGGAGCTGCTCACGCGCCTCCACGGCGAGCTGCACCTCGGAGCCCGTACCGATCAGCACGACCTGCGGGGTGGTGGCCTGTCCGTCCGGACCCTCGGCGTCGAAGAGGACGTAACCGCCCTTCGCCGCCTCCTCGTTGGCCTCGTACGTCGGCACGCCCTGGCGGGTCAGCGCCAGACCGTGCGGGGCGCCCTTCTCGTGCCGCCTGAGGATCTCGGCCCAGGCGATCACCGTCTCGTTGGCGTCCGCCGGGCGGACGACGTTCAGGCCGGGGATGGCGCGCAGCGCCGACAGGTGCTCGACCGGCTGGTGCGTCGGGCCGTCCTCGCCGAGACCGATGGAGTCGTGCGTCCACACGTAGGTGACGGGGGCCTGCATCAGCGCGGCGAGCCGGACGGCGGGCCGCATGTAGTCGGAGAACACCAGGAAGGTGCCTCCGTAGATACGGGTGTTGCCGTGCAGCGCGATGCCGTTCATCGTCGAGCCCATCGCGTGCTCGCGGATGCCGTAGTGCACCGTGCGGCCGTAAGGCGACGCCTCCGGCAGCGGGTTGCCCTCGGGGAGGAACGACGACGTCTTGTCGATGGTCGTGTTGTTCGAGCCCGCGAGGTCGGCGGAGCCGCCCCACAGCTCGGGGATGACCTCGCCCAGCGCCTGGAGGACCTTGCCGGACGCGGCGCGCGTGGCGACGGCCTTGCCGGTCTCGAACGCGGGCAGCTTGTCCTGCCACCCCTTCGGCAGCTCGCCCGCCCGCACGCGGTCGAACGTGGCGGCGCGCTCCGGGTTGGCGGTGCGCCAGGCGGCGAAGGTCTTCTCCCACGCGGCACGGATCTCGCGGCCCCGGTCCAGCGCCTCACGGGTGTGCGCGATGACCTCGTCCTCGACGGCGAAGGACTTCTCGGGGTCGAAGCCGAGCACCTCCTTCGTCGCGGCGACCTCGTCGGCGCCGAGCGCCGAGCCGTGCGCCGCTTCGGTGTTCTGCGCGTTCGGCGCGGGCCAGGCGATGATCGAACGGGCCGCGATGAACGAGGGGCGCTCCGTCTCGGCCTTGGCCGCCTTGAGCGCCTCGTACAGGGCGAAGGGGTCGAGGTCGCCGTCCGGCGCCTGCTCGACCCGCTGGACGTGCCAGCCGTACGCCTCGTACCGCTTCAGGGTGTCCTCGGAGACCGCGGTCTCCGTGTCGCCCTCGATCGAGATGTGGTTGTCGTCCCACAGCAGGACCAGGTTGCCCAGCTTCTGGTGCCCGGCCAGCGAGGACGCCTCGGCGGAGATGCCCTCCTGGAGGCAGCCGTCGCCCGCGATCGCGTAGATGGTGTGGTCGAACGGCGAGGTGCCCGCCGCGGCCTCCGGGTCGTACAGTCCGCGCTCGTACCGGGCCGCCATCGCCATGCCCACCGCGTTCGCGACACCCTGCCCGAGGGGGCCCGTGGTGGTCTCCACGCCGACCGTGTGTCCGTGCTCCGGGTGGCCCGGGGTCTTCGAGCCCCAGGTGCGGAAGGACTCCAGGTCGCTCAGCTCCAGGCCGTAACCGGCCAGGTAGAGCTGGGTGTAGAGCGTCAGGGACGAGTGGCCCACCGAGAGGATGAACCGGTCGCGGCCGGTCCACTGCGCGTCGGAGGGGTCGTGCCGCATCAGCTTCTGGAAGAGCACGTACGCGGCGGGGGCCAGACTCATGGCCGTACCCGGATGGCCGTTGCCGACCTTCTGTACGGAATCCATGGCCAGGACGCGGGCGGTGTCTACAGCCCGACGGTCCAATTCGGTCCATTCAAGGTCTGTGGTGGTCGGCTTGGTGCTCACCCTGAGTCAGGGCTCCTCTCCACATGTTCTCATCCCGGCGTCTGAGGGCGCACCGGGTCGTTGTCGAGCCTACCCGCAGCATCCGACATCTTTCCGAGCGTCTTTCCAGGGTGCGGTGCGTGCGGGGACTTCGCCTCTCGGCGGGCTGTCGGCAGGGTGTACGGGGCGGGTCGGGACCGCGTTCAACCCGGCGTTCAACACGACTCCGCACGCCCCACCCCGGCGACAATCGGGATATGGGCAACGTCTAGAGTGGCGCGGTAAGCGCAAGCCTTTACGGGGCCTTCACGCCCGGAAGCTTGCTGGGATTTCTCTGTCAGGGGTGTGCGTGACGGCCGTCGAGTCCCGACCCGCAGGGGTCGCCTTGACTCCGAGCTCGGGGGGCCACCGGCCGTTCGGTGCCCGCGTCAAGGCGTTCGTGATGCTGACCAAGCCGCGGATCATCGAACTGCTGCTGATCACCACCGTTCCGGTGATGTTCCTGGCCCAGCAGGGCGTGCCGAATCTGCTGCTGGTGCTCACTACGTGTATCGGCGGTTATCTCTCCGCCGGTGGCGCCAATGCGCTCAACATGTATATCGACCGCGACATCGACGCGCTGATGGACCGCACGTCGCAGCGCCCTCTTGTCACGGGAATGGTCTCGCCGCGCGAAGGACTCGTCTTCGGCCTCACGTTGACGGTCGTCTCGACCCTCTGGTTCGGATTTCTCGTCAACTGGCTGTCCGCGGCGCTCTCGCTGGGTGCCCTGCTTCTCTACGTCGTCGTCTACACGATGATCCTCAAGCGCCGTACCTCGCAGAACATCGTCTGGGGCGGTATCGCGGGCTGTATGCCGGTGCTGATCGGCTGGTCTGCCGTGACGAACTCGATGTCCTGGGCCGCCGTCATCCTCTTCATGGTGATGTTCTTCTGGACGCCGCCCCATTACTGGCCCCTGTCGATGCGTGTCAAGGCGGACTACGAGCGCGTGGGCGTCCCGATGCTCCCGGTCGTCGCGACCAACCGTGTGGTGGCCCGCCAGATCGTCCTCTACAGCTGGGTGATGGTCGCCGTCTCCCTGCTGTTGACGCCGCTGGGGTACACCGGGTGGTTCTACACGGTGGTGGCGCTCCTGGCCGGCGGGTTCTGGCTCTGGGAGGCGCACGGACTCCAGTCGCGCGCCAGGGCCGGGGAGTCGGGTGCGAAGCTCAAGGAGATGCGACTGTTCCACTGGTCCATCACCTATGTGTCGCTCCTCTTCGTGGCCGTCGCGGTGGACCCCTTCCTCCGCTAGGCCCTCCTCCGGGCGGGCTGGTGCCTCTTCCGGGACAGACGTTTCACCCGCGACGGGCGGGCCGCGTGGTCAAAGCCACGTGACCCGCCCGTCGCCCGTTGATCTACCCGTCGGTAGCATCCCGTGCATGGCAGAGACGCAGCAGGCAGATCAGAGCGACGGCACCGGCGGGAGCGACGCCGCACGCACCCGGAGCGAGGCGCGCGCCGAGCGCAGGGCCGCCCGGCTCGCGAAGCGGATCGGCGCCTTCGCCGGGCAGCACGGCGGCGCCGAGGGGCAGCTCGCGTATCTCGGGCAGGCCGGCACCCGGATCGTGCTCGTCGGCGCGGACGGCGCGTGGGGCGATCTCGTCGCCCCCACCCACGCGGTCGCGAGCGCCGCGGCGGAGCGGGCCGGGCTCACCCTCCACGAGACCTTCGACGGCGAGTTCGCGGCCAGGGTGCGCACCGGACCGTACGAGTGGGGCCGGATGGCCGGACTCCAGCTCGGCGGCAGGCCCGACAGGCGATCCGTGAACCGGCCCGGCGAAGAGCCCGGCCATGGAGCTGACAAAGAGTCCGGCCAAGAGGCCGACAACGGCGCCGACAGAGAGTCCGGCAACGGCGCCGGCAACCGGTCCGACGCGGCGTGATCCGTCCGGTGAGACGTGACCCGCCCGGTGCGCGCCCCTGAAGTGCTCCCCGAGCGCTCCCGGAGAGATCCCCGAGACGCCACCGGAACCCGCGTTCACCCGTTAGGACTGTGAGGAGTGACGACCTGGTCGTCGGACCGCCGGTCACCGGTCCGGCCGGTCACGCGGTCATGCGGTCCATGATCCACGGTCCACGACGGGAAGCCCGATGATCGAGACAGCGTCCCTCGTGGACCAGTACGGCCACGGCGTGCTCACCGCGGAGCTGGGGCTCGGCACCTTCGAGGCCCGGCTCGGCGGGGCCGCGCCCGCCGCCCCCGGCACCACCTTCTTCGACACCCAGACGGGGGTGGCGGTACGGCGCTGGTGCCCGCCGCTGCTCGGTCTCGAACCGCACTGCACACCGGCTCGCTATCTGGCCCGCCGCCGGGAACTCGGCTCGCTCGAAGTCTCCCGGCGGCTGCTGCGCGCCACGGGGATCTCCACCTATCTGGTCGACACCGGCGGTGTCGGGGGCCCCGGCGCCGCCGGTGCGTCCGACGAGCTGACCGGGGCAGCGGAGACCGCCGCGATGGGGGCCGCCCGCGGCCGGGAGATCGTCCGGCTCGAACCCCTCGCGGCGCGGGTCGCCGCCACCGCGGGCGGTGTGGGCGCCTTCCTCGCCGGGCTCGCCGAGGCCGTCCACACCGCCGCCGCCCCGGCCGTCGCGCTCAGCGCCGCCGCCACCACCCGTCCCGGTCTCGCGCTCGACCCCGGGCCGCCGGGCCCCGGCGAGGTGCGCGGCGCGGCCGGCCGCGGGCTCGCCGCGCGCGGCTCCGTGAGCGGTTGGGCCGACGACCGGCCCGGGACGGGCCCGCTCGGAGGAGGCCCGCCCCTCGACCCCGTACTCCTGCGCCATCTGCACTGGACCGCCGTCGGTACCGGGCTGCCGCTCCATCTGGAGACCGGCGGCGGCACCGACGTGTACGGATTCGCCGCGGCCACGGCGGGCGTCGGCGGCCCGCTGGTGCTGCGGGACACGTATCCGTACCACCGCGACGCGGCCCGCCTCACCGCCCTCTTCCCGCAGGTCCACGCCGATCTGGGCTCCGTCCTCGCCCGTACGGGGGCCGCGGCGGCGGGGGTGCTCGCCGAGATGCTGGAGAGCGCTCCGTTCGGGAAGCTGCTCTTCTCGACCGCCGCGCGCGGACTGCCGGAGCTGCATCTCGTGGGGGCCCGGGTCTTCCGGGCCGCGCTGGAGCGGGTCCTCGGCCACTGGGTGCGCGACGGGGCGTGGTCGGTGGGCGACGCCCGGCGCGTGGCGGGGCTGATCGCGGCGGGCAACGCCCGCCGCGTCCACGCCCTCGCGGACGACTGACCTCAGACGGTCGCGGGCGCCGGGTCCTGGCCCGCCTGGGCGGGGATCTCCGCCGTCGTACGGGGCCGCTCCCGCATGCTCACCGCGACCCGCAGCACGGCGATCCACACCACGGCCGAGCCGAACATATGGCTGCCGACCAGGATCTCCGGGGAGTCGGTGAAGTACTGCACGTATCCGACGGCGCCCTGCGCGAGCAGGATCAGCAGCAGATCGCGGGCGCGGGCCCGGGTGTCGGCCGGGGCGTCCACCACCCGCAGCACCAGCCACATCGCCACCGCCAGCGCGCAGACGAGCCAGGCGAACGCCGCGTGCACATGGGCCACGGTGATGTAGTCGAACGGCATCCGCGGTACGTCGCTGCTGTCCCCCGCGTGCCGGCCGGACCCCGTCACCGTCGTCCCCGCCGCGATCAGCACCGCCGAGGAGACGACCAGCGCCCAGGACAGCTTGCGCACCGGGCGCGGGACGCGCGGGCGGGGGGCGCCGTCGCCCTCGCGCGTGCGCAGCCAGGTGAGCGTGGTGACCGTCAGCAGACCGCTGGCGGCCAGGAAGTGCCCCGCCACCGTCCACGGGTTCAGCTCGGTCAGCACCGTGATGCCGCCGAGGACCCCGTTGGCCATGACGAGCCAGAACTGCGACCAGGCCAGCCTGGTCAGACCGGGCCGCCGCGGCTTGACGGAGCGCGCCGCGATGATCGCCCAGCCGACCGCCGCGCTCAGCACGTACGTCAGCATCCGGTTGCCGAACTCGATCGCCCCGTGCAGCCCCTGCTCCGGCGTGGCGATGAGGCTGTCGTCCGTGCACTTGGGCCAGGTGTCGCAGCCGAGGCCGGAACCGGTCAGCCGGACCGCGCCGCCGGTCACGATGATGAGCACGCTCATCACGACGGCGGTGAAGGCGGCGCGCCGGAGCATACGGGGGGAGGGTGTCCAGCGCTGGGCGATGTACGCGAGGGGGTTCAACACGGCCACCATGCTAGGTCGGAGCTTGTGCAGGATTTCACGAGGGGTACGTATGCCGCATTCGCGCTGGTGGGGAAGGTACCCGACGGTCGGCCGCCGGTCCGGGCGGCTTCTCCCGGCGGCCCCGGGCGGCTACTCCCAGCGGAAGAGGCGGCCCGCCGCGCCGAGACCGAGCACGGCCCAGACGGCCAGTACCCCGAGCCCGCCCCAGGGGACCCCCGCGCCGTGCTGGAGGACGTCGCGCAGCCCGCCGGAGAGCGCCGAGATCGGCAGCAGCTCCAGCACCGCGCGCGCCGCGTCGGGGAACTTGTCCAACGGCACGATCACCCCGCCGCCGACCAGCAGCAGCAGGAAGACCAGATTCGCGGCGGCCAGCGTCGCCTCCGCCTTGAGCGTGCCCGCCATCAGCAGCCCGAGCCCGGAGAACGCGGCGGTGCCGAGCACCAGCAGCAGCAGGACGGCGAGCGGGTTGCCCCGCGGCGACCAGCCGAGACCGAAGGCGATCACCGTCAGCAGGACGACCTGAAGGACCTCCGTGACGAGTACGGAGAGCGTCTTGGCCGTCATCAGGGCCCAGCGGGGCAGCGGCGACACCGCGAGGCGCTTGAGCACCCCGTACCGCCGCTCGAAACCGGTGGCGATGGCCTGCCCGGTGAACGCGGTGGACATCACCGCCAGCGCCAGCACGCCCGGCGCGAGGAAGTCGACGGCCTTCCCCCCGCCCGTGTCGACCACGTCGACGGTCGAGAAGAGGACCAGCAGCAGCGACGGGATGATCACGGTCAGCAGAAGCTGCTCGCCGTTGCGCAGCAGCAGCTTCGTCTCGAACGCCGTCTGCGCCGCGATCATGCGCGCCAGCGGCGCCGCGCCGGGCGCCGGGGCGTACGTGCCGCCGCTGGGGGCGCCCGTACCGCTGACGGCGCCGCCGGTGCTCGTGCTCATGGACGCAGCTCCTTGCCGGTCAGTTCGAGGAAGACGTCCTCCAGGGTGTGCCGCTCGACGGATATCCCGTCCGCCATGACCCCGTGCTGCGCGCACCAGGAGGCCACCGTGGCCAGGAGCTGCGGGTCGACCGAGCCGCCGATGCGGTACGAGCCCGGCGACAGCTCGGCGGCCTCGGAGCCGTCGGGCAGCGCCTTGAGCAGCGAGCCGAGGTCGAGCCCCGGGCGTCCGGAGAAGCGCAGGGTGTTCTCCGCGCCGCCGCGGCACAGCTCCTCGGGGCTGCCCTGGGCGATGACCCGGCCCGCGTCGATGATCACGACGTCGTCGGCCAGTTCCTCGGCCTCGTCCATGAAGTGCGTGGTCAGCACCGTGCCGACGCCGTCGGCGCGCAGCTCGCGCACCAGCTCCCAGGTGGAGCGGCGGGCCTGCGGGTCGAGTCCGGCGGTCGGCTCGTCGAGGAAGACCAGCTCGGGGCGGCCGACCACGGCCAGCGCCAGCGCGAGCCGCTGCTGCTGGCCGCCGGAGAGCCGCCGGTAGGTCGTCCGGCCGCAGCCGCCGAGGCCGAGCCGCTCGATCAGGGCGTCCACGTCCAGCGGGCGGGCGTGCAGCCGGGCCATGTGGCGCAGCATCTCATCGGCGCGCGCGCCGGAGTACACGCCACCCGACTGGAGCATCACCCCGATGCGCGGGCGCAGTGCGGCGGCGTCGGCGACCGGGTCCAGTCCGAGGACCCGTACCGAGCCCGCGTCGGGCCTGCGGTAGCCCTCGCACGTCTCGATGGTGGTGGTCTTGCCGGCTCCGTTGGGGCCGAGGACCGCGGTGACCGTACCGGCGCCGACCACCAGGTCCAGGCCGTCCACGGCAGTGGTGGTGCCGTACCGTTTGACCAGGCCACGGACCTCTACGAGGGGCGTACCCGGGGGCGGGCCCGCGGTCGTGCCGCTGTCGGGCAGGGGGCCACCCGGGAAGACGCTGCGCATGCGGGAAGTCTAGGCAGGACGGGCGCGCGGGAGGTCCGGCGGGGGCGCGGGGTGGACGAAAGGGGCACCAGAAGGGCCGGAAACAGCCTTTTCTTAGGTAACCCTTAGTGACGAAGCGCACCGAGGGTCGTCCGCCACCTCGGTTGTCAGCGCCGACGGAATTACGCAACAATGGCGTTGTGAAATACATGGACGAGGCTCCGCAGGAGGAACTCGCGACCGGTGAGCACTCCACTCGCAACCGGGTCGCGCGCTCCATCCTGGACCACGGCCCGTCCACCGTCTCCGATCTGGCGAAGCGCCTCGGGCTGACCCAGGCGGCCGTGCGCCGCCACCTCGACGCGCTGGCCGCCGATTCCGTGGTGGAGCCGCGTGACCAGCGGGTCTACGGCTCACGCGGACGCGGCAGGCCCGCCAAGGTGTTCGCCCTGACCGACTGCGGCCGGGACGCCTTCGACCAGTCCTACGACCAGCTCGCCGCCGACGCCCTGAAGTGGATCGCGGCCTCGGCCGGCGGCGGTGCACCGGGCGAGGCGGCCGTCGCCGCCTTCGCCCGCGCCCGGATCGCGGCCCAGGCCGAGAGCTACCGGAAGTCGGTCGAGGCCGCCGGGCCCGGCGGGCGCACCGAGGCGCTCGCGAAGGCGCTGAGCGCCGACGGGTACGCTGCTACGGCGCGCGGCGCTCCCGGCCAGCAGGGCGAGCAGCTCTGCCAGCACCACTGCCCGGTCGCGCATGTCGCCCAGAAGTTCCCGCAGCTCTGCGAGGCGGAGACGGAGTTCTTCTCCCAGCTTCTCGGGACGCATGTGCAGCGGCTCGCCACCCTCGCCCACGGCGACGGCGTGTGCACGACCTTCATTCCCCGCGCCACCCCACAGACCACCGACAACGCATCCGAAAGCACAGCCGGGAGGAACCCCGCATGACGCTCCCCACCGAGACTGCCCATCCTGAGCTCGAAGGTCTGGGTACGTACGAATTCGGCTGGGCGGACTCCGACGCCGCCGGCGCAGCCGCCAAGCGCGGCCTCTCCGAGGCTGTCGTGCGCGACATCTCGGAGAAGAAGAACGAGCCGGAGTGGATGCTGAAGCTGCGGCTCAAGGGTCTGCGGCTGTTCGACAAGAAGCCCATGCCGAACTGGGGCTCCGACCTGTCGGGCATCGACTTCGACAACATCAAGTACTTCGTGCGCTCCACCGAGAAGCAGGCCGCTTCCTGGGAGGAACTGCCGGAGGACATCAAGAACACGTACGACAAGCTCGGCATCCCGGAGGCGGAGAAGCAGCGCCTCGTGGCCGGTGTCGCCGCCCAGTACGAGTCGGAGGTCGTCTACCACCAGATCCGTGAGGACCTGGAGGAGCAGGGCGTCATCTTCCTGGACACCGACACCGCGCTGAAGGAGCACCCGGAGCTCTTCCAGGAGTACTTCGGCACGGTCATCCCGGTCGGCGACAACAAGTTCGCGTCGCTGAACTCGGCCGTGTGGTCCGGCGGATCGTTCATCTACGTGCCGAAGGGTGTGCGCGTCGACATCCCGCTCCAGGCCTACTTCCGTATCAACACGGAGAACATGGGCCAGTTCGAGCGGACGCTGATCATCGTCGACGAGGACGCCTACGTCCACTACGTCGAGGGCTGCACCGCCCCGATCTACTCCTCGGACTCGCTGCACAGCGCCGTCGTGGAGATCATCGTCAAGAAGGGCGGCCGCTGCCGCTACACGACCATCCAGAACTGGTCGAACAACGTCTACAACCTGGTCACCAAGCGCGCCGTGGCGTACGAGGGCGCGACCATGGAGTGGGTCGACGGCAACATCGGCTCCAAGGTCACCATGAAGTACCCGGCCGTCTACCTGATGGGCGAGCACGCCAAGGGCGAGACGCTCTCCATCGCCTTCGCGGGCGAGGGCCAGCACCAGGACGCGGGCGCCAAGATGGTCCACATGGCCCCGAACACCTCGTCCAACATCGTCTCCAAGTCGGTGGCGCGCGGTGGCGGCCGTACCTCCTACCGCGGTCTGATCGAGATCGGCGAGGGCGCCGAGGGCTCCAAGTCCAACGTGCTCTGCGACGCGCTGCTGGTCGACACCATCTCGCGCTCCGACACGTACCCGTACGTCGACGTCCGCGAGGACGACGTGTCGATGGGCCACGAGGCGACCGTCTCCAAGGTCTCCGAGGACCAGCTCTTCTACCTGATGAGCCGCGGTCTCTCCGAGTTCGAGGCGATGGCGATGATCGTGCGCGGCTTCGTCGAGCCGATCGCCAAGGAGCTGCCCATGGAGTACGCGCTGGAGCTGAACCGGCTGATCGAGCTCCAGATGGAGGGCTCCGTCGGCTAGTCACGACCGGCCGGCCCGACCCGGCGTCCGCGCGGCTCGTACGAACTGAGCGGCGACCGTTTTTCTTACGCAGAGGCAGAGAGAGAGCACGACGACAGCCATGGCTGAGGCTCAGAACATTCCGGCGGGCTCCACGACTGCCGGTTCGATCGCGGTGGCCGCCGAGTCGACCGTCGCCACGCGCATGAGCGCGCCCCCGTCCTTCGACGTGGCGGACTTCCCCGTCCCGCACGGCCGCGAGGAGGAGTGGCGGTTCACGCCGCTGGAGCGGCTGCGCGGGCTCCACGACGGCACCGCCGTCGCGGTGGACGGCGGCGTCACGGTCGAGGTGACCGCCCCCGAGGGCGTCACCGTCGAGACCGTGGGCCGCGACGACGCGCGGCTCGGCAGGGCCGGCGCCCCGGTGGACCGGGTCGCCGCCCAGGCGTACTCCTCGTTCGAGAAGGCGTCCGTCGTCTCGGTGCCCAAGGAGACCGTGGTCGCCGAGCCGATCCGGATCGCCGTCCACGGCGAGGGCGGCACCGCCTACGGCCACCAGGTCGTCGAGCTGGGCGCCTTCGCCGAGGCGGTCGTCGTCATCGACCACACCGGCGACGGGGTGCTCGCCGCCAACGTCGACTACCTGATCGGGGACGGCGCCAAGCTGACCGTCGTCTCCGTCCAGGACTGGGACGACAAGGCCGTCCACGTCGGCCAGCACAACGCGCTGGTCGGCCGCGACGCCTCGTTCAAGTCGATCGTCGTCACCTTCGGCGGCGATGTCGTACGGCTCCACCCGCGCGTGCAGTACGCGGGTCCCGGCGGCGAGGCCGAGCTGTTCGGCCTCTACTTCACCGACCAGGGCCAGCACCAGGAGCACCGTCTCCTGGTCGACCACAACGCCCCGCACTGCAAGTCCAACGCCGTCTACAAGGGCGCGCTCCAGGGCAGCGACGCCCACGCCGTCTGGATCGGTGACGTCGTCATCCGCGTCCAGGCCGAGGGCACCGACACGTACGAGATGAACCGCAACCTGGTCCTCACGGACGGCGCGCGGGTCGACTCCGTACCGAACCTGGAGATCGAGACCGGCGAGATCGCCGGCGCCGGACACGCCTCGGCGACCGGCCGGTTCGACGACGAGCAGCTCTTCTACCTGATGGCCCGCGGCATCCCGGAGACCGAGGCCCGCCGGCTCGTCGTCCGCGGTTTCTTCGCCGAGCTGGTCCAGCAGATCGGACTGCCCGACGTCGAGGAGCGCCTGCTGGCCAAGATCGAGGCGGAGCTGGAGGCGTCGGTCTGATGTCCTTCGTCCGTGTCTGTGCCCTCGGCGAGCTGGAGGAAGACGCCCCGAAGCGGGTGGAACTCGACGGCACGCCGGTCACGCTCGTCCGCACCGAGGGCGAGGTGTTCGCGATCAACGACATCTGCTCGCACGCGAACGTCTCCCTCTCGGAGGGCGAGGTGGAGGACTGCGCGATCGAGTGCTGGCTGCACGGTTCCCGTTTCGACCTCCGTACCGGCAAGCCGTCCGGTCTTCCCGCGACGCGCCCCGTCCCCGTATACCCCGTACAGATCCAAGGGGACGATGTGCTCGTCTCCGTCACCCAGGAGTCCTGAGTCACCCATGGCAACGCTTGAAATCCACGACCTGCACGTCTCCGTCGAAGCGGAGAACGGCGCCCGCGAGATCCTCAAGGGCGTCGACCTGACCGTCAAGCAGGGCGAGACGCACGCCATCATGGGCCCCAACGGCTCCGGCAAGTCGACTCTCGCGTACTCCCTCGCGGGCCACCCCAAGTACACGATCACCGGGGGCACGGCCACGCTGGACGGCGAGGACCTGCTGGAGATGACCGCCGACGAGCGCGCCCGCGCCGGTCTCTTCCTCGCGATGCAGTACCCCGTCGAGGTCCCCGGTGTCTCGGTCTCCAACTTCCTGCGCACCTCGGCGACCGCCGTGCGCGGCGAGGCCCCCAAGCTGCGCACCTGGGTGAAGGAGGTCCGGGAGACCATGGAGCGTCTCCAGATGGACCCCGCCTTCGCCGAGCGCAACGTGAACGAGGGCTTCTCCGGCGGTGAGAAGAAGCGCCACGAGATCCTCCAGCTCGAACTGCTCAAGCCCAAGATCGCCGTCCTGGACGAGACCGACTCCGGCCTCGACGTGGACGCGCTGCGGGTCGTCTCCGAGGGCGTGAACCGCGTCCGCGGGACCGGCGAGGTCGGCACCCTGCTGATCACGCACTACACGCGGATTCTCCGCTACATCAAGCCCGACTTCGTGCATGTCTTCGCGCAGGGCCGGATCGCCGAGTCCGGCGGTGCGGAGCTGGCGGACAAGCTGGAGAACGAGGGCTACGAGGCATACGTGAAGGGGGGCGTCACCGCGTGACACCGTTGCCGGGCCTTCTCGACACCGAGTCGATCCGTAAGGACTTCCCGATCCTGGACCGGGTGATCCATGACGGCAAGAAGCTCGTGTACCTCGACTCCGCCGCCACCTCGCAGAAGCCGCGGCAGGTGCTCGACGCGCTGAGTCAGTACTACGAACAGCACAACGCGAATGTCCACCGCGGCGTGTACACCGTCGCCGAGGAGGCCACGGCGCTGTACGAAGGCGCGCGGGACAAGGTCGCCGCCTTCATCAACGCACCCAGCCGCGACGAGGTGATCTTCACCAAGAACGCCTCCGAGTCGCTGAACCTCGTGGCCAACATGCTCGGCTGGGCCGACGAGCCCTACCGGGTGGACCACGAGACCGAGATCGTCATCACGGAGATGGAGCACCACTCCAACATCGTGCCGTGGCAGCTGCTCGCGCAGCGCACCGGTGCGAAGCTGAAGTGGTTCGGCATCACCGACGAGGGCCGTCTCGACCTGTCGAACATCAACGAGGTCATCACGGAGAAGACGAAGATCGTCTCCTTCGTGCTGGTCTCCAACATCCTGGGCACCCAGAACCCGGTCGAGGCGATCGTCCGCCGCGCCCAGGAGGTCGGCGCGCTGGTCTGCGTCGACGCCTCGCAGGCGGCCCCGCACCAGGTGCTGGACGTCCAGGCGCTCCAGGCGGACTTCGTGGCCTTCACGGGTCACAAGATGGTCGGTCCGACCGGGATCGGCGTGCTCTGGGGCCGGCAGGAGCTGCTGGAGGACCTGCCGCCGTTCCTCGGCGGCGGCGAGATGATCGAGACCGTGTCGATGCACTCGTCCACGTACGCGCCGGCGCCGCACAAGTTCGAGGCGGGTACGCCCCCGATCGCCCAGGCCGTCGGCCTCGGCGCGGCCGTGGACTACCTGTCGGCGATCGGTATGGACAAGATCGCCGCGCATGAGCACGCGATCACCGAGTACGCGGTCAAGCGGCTGCTCGACGTCCCCGACCTGCGGATCATCGGCCCGACGACGGCCGAGGACCGCGGGGCCACGATCTCCTTCACGCTCGGCGACATCCATCCGCACGACGTGGGTCAGGTCCTGGACGAGGAGGGCATCGCCGTCCGGGTCGGGCACCACTGCGCGCGGCCGGTCTGCCTGCGGTTCGGAATTCCCGCGACGACGCGAGCGTCTTTCTATCTGTACTCCACTCCGGCCGAGGTCGACGCCCTGGCCGAGGGGCTGGAGCACGTCCGTAACTTCTTCGGATGAGGACGAGAAGGGCTGGCTGTCCGTGAAGCTGGATTCCATGTACCAGGACGTCATCCTGGACCACTACAAGCACCCCCACGGGCGCGGTCTGCGGGACGGCGACGCCGAGGTGCACCACACCAATCCCACGTGCGGTGACGAGATCACACTGCGGGTGCGGTACGAGGGCTCGCTGATCGCGGACGTCTCGTACGAGGGGCAGGGCTGCTCGATCAGCCAGGCCAGCGCGTCCGTGCTCAACGATCTCCTGGTGGGCCGGGAACTGGCCGACGCGCGGAAGATCCAGGGCGCGTTCCTGGAGCTGATGCAGTCCAAGGGCCAGTTGGAGCCGGACGACGCGATGGAGGAGCTGCTGGAGGACGCGGTCGCGTTCTCGGGCGTCTCGAAGTACCCCGCCCGCGTGAAGTGCGCCCTGCTGAGCTGGATGGCGTGGAAGGACGCGACGGCCCAGGCGCTGGGCGACAGCGCGACGAAGGAGACGGCATGAGCGAGAACGAGACCCTGACGACGAAGCCCGCCTCGGAGGAGGAGGTCCGCGAGGCCCTCTACGACGTGGTCGACCCCGAGCTGGGGATCGATGTCGTCAACCTCGGGCTGATCTACGGCATCCACATCGATGACGCGAACATCGCCACCCTGGACATGACCCTGACGTCGGCGGCGTGTCCGCTGACCGATGTGATCGAGGACCAGGCGAAGGCGGCGACGGACGGCATCGTCAACGAGCTGAAGATCAATTGGGTCTGGATGCCCCCGTGGGGCCCGGACAAGATCACGGACGACGGCCGCGAGCAGCTGCGCGCGCTGGGCTTCAACGTCTGAGAGGCCTCTGAGACGCCTCGTACGCGACAGGGCCCCCCCCCCCAACCCCCCGGGGCCCGCGGCGGTGTGTGTGGGCGGCAGAGGTGGGGGGGGCGGCCC
>NZ_JBHZDA010000088.1:739-10773 GCF_042755665.1 Streptomyces sp. NPDC059142 | reverse complement strand
TGTATACGACACTGGCTCTCATCTAACCCCCCAGCCGGTTGTGATCCGCCACCCCCCCGCCCGCCCCCCCCGCAACCCCGGGGGGGCCCCTTCCGCTTTCTGTGCGCGCAGGATGCGTACGGCCGTACGCAACCATGTGTACACTCGTACGCATGGGATATGGACTACTGGCCGTGGCGATCGCGGCAGAGGTGGGCGCGACCACCGCCATGAAGTACAGCGAGGGCTTCACCCGACTCTGGCCCTCGGTGCTGACCGTGACGGGATACCTGGTCGCCTTCGCCTTCCTCTCGCAGACCCTCAAGACGCTCTCCGTCGGAACGGCGTACGCGATCTGGGCCGGGGCCGGCACGGCGCTCGTCGCCGCCATCGGGATGATCTTCCTCGACGAGTCCGCGGACCTGCTCAAGCTGCTGGGGATCGCCCTGGTGATCGCGGGCGTCGTGGTGCTCAACCTCGGAGGGGCCCACTGATGACCCGCCGCTACGACCCCGAACGCCGCCAGCGCATCATCGACGCCGCGCTACGGGTGGTCGGACGCGCCGGTATCGCGGGGCTGAGCCACCGCACGGTCGCCGCCGAGGCCGATGTGCCGCTCGGCTCCACCACGTACCACTTCGCCTCGCTGGACGAACTGCTCGTCGCCGCGCTCCGGCAGGCCAACGAGGGGTTCGCGGACGTCGTGCGCAGGAGCGGCGCGCTCACCGACCCCGCGTGCGACATCCCCGCCGAACTGGCCCGGATCACCGGGGAATGGCTGGCGGGGGACCGCACGGGCGTGGAGCTGGAGTACGAGCTGTACCTCGCCGCCCTGCGCAGGCCCGCGCTGCGCCCGGTCGCCGCGGAGTGGTGCGGCGCGCTCGTCGGGAGCCTGTCGGCGCGCATCGACCCCGTCACCGCGCGGGCGCTGGTCGCGCTGCTGGACGGGATCTGCCTCCAGGTACTGCTGACGGACGGGGTGTACGACGAGGAGTACGCGCGGCTGGCGCTGGCCCGGCTGATCCCGCCCGCCGCGGGGTGACGGGTCCCCCCGGCCCCCGCGCTCACCGACGAGCCAGGACCGGGCGGCTCCGAGGGCGACCGGCCGGGCCGGGCGCGCCGGTGACCGGGGGCGGCGCGGTCGCCCGGCACCTGAGACCGGTTGGCCCGGGCGGCGTCGAAAACGTTAGGTTCTGTCCATGACCGACACGTCTTCCCAAGGTTCCCCCCGTTCCTCCGGCGCCGTCGCCGCCGGCCTCGCCACCCTCGCGGCGGACGGCACCGTCCTCGACACCTGGTTCCCCGCCCCCGCGCTCGCCGCGGAGCCCGGCCCGGCCGGCACCGAGCGGCTCTCCACCGAGCGCGCCGTGGAACTGCTCGGTGACGGCGCGGCGAAAGCCGTCGGGCCCGACGCCCGGCGCGGGGTCGAGATCGTGGCGGTCCGTACGGTCATCGCCTCCCTCGACGACAAGCCGCTGGACACGCACGACGTCTACCTGCGGCTCCACCTCCTCAGCCACCGGCTGGTCCAGCCGCACGGCCAGAGCCTGGACGGCATCTTCGGGCTGCTCGCCAACGTCGCCTGGACCTCGCTCGGCCCGGTCGCCGTGGACGCGCTGGAGACCGTACGGCTCAACGCCCGCGCCGAGGGGCTGCACCTCCAGGTGACCTCGGTCGACAAGTTCCCGAGGATGACGGACTACGTGGCCCCGGCCGGTGTGCGGATCGCCGACGCCGACCGCGTCCGCCTGGGCGCGCACCTCGCCGCGGGCACCACCGTCATGCACGAGGGCTTCGTCAACTTCAACGCGGGCACCCTCGGCACCTCCATGGTCGAGGGCCGTATCTCCGCGGGCGTCGTCGTCGGCGACGGCTCCGACATCGGCGGCGGCGCCTCCACCATGGGCACGCTCTCCGGGGGCGGCAAGGAACGCATCGTCATCGGCGAGCGCTGCCTGGTCGGCGCGGAGGCGGGCATCGGCATCGCCCTCGGCGACGAGTGCGTCGTGGAGGCCGGTCTCTACGTCACGGCCGGCACGCGCATCACCCTGCCGGACGGCCAGATCGTCAAGGCACGCGAGCTGTCCGGCGCCGGCAACATCCTCTTCCGCCGCAACTCGGTCACCGGCGCCGTCGAGGCCCGCCCGAACAACGCGGTCTGGGGCGGCCTCAACGAGGTGCTCCACAGCCACAACTGACGCACCCCCGCTTCACCGCACGGCGGCGCCCATCAGCTCGCCGTACACCTCCAGCAGCCCGTCGACCGCCCCGCGGCCGGCGGGCCGCAGCGGTTCACGGACCGTCCCGCCCGGCAGCCCGAGCCGCCCGAGCAGCGCCTTCGCGCTCACCGCGCCGGGCAGCCCGGACGCCATCATCGCCTCGGCCAGCGGCAGCACGCGCTGGTGCGCCCGTACGGACCCGGCGCGCCCGTCCGTGCCGTACGCGCCGTCCGCCGGGGAGTCCGCGCCCCGGTCGTACGCGTCCAGTACGGCACGCAGCGGGCCGGGCGCGACATTGGCGACCGTACTGACGAAACCCGCGCCCCCGACCGCGTACAGCGGAAGGTTCAGCTCCTCACAGCCGGAGTAGTAGGCGAGCGAGGTGCGGGCGATCACCTTCGAGCTGCCCGCCAGGTCGTACGCGCAGTCCTTCACGGCGGCCACGCGCGGGTGCGCCGCGAGCCGGATCAGCGTCGCCGGCTCGATCCGGGTACCGGTGCGCGCGGGGATGTCGTACAGCATCAGCGGGACACCCACCGCGTCCGCGATCCGCAGGAAGTGCGCCTCGACGTCCGCCTGCGGCGGGCGGCTGTAGTACGGCGTGACCACCAGCAGGCCGTGCGCTCCCGCGTGTTCGGCCGCGCGCGCCAGCGCGAGCGTGTGACGGGTGTCCGCGCTGCCGACGCCCGCCACGATGTGCGCCCGGTCGCCGACCTCCGCGCACACGGCCTCGACCAGAACGGTCTTCTCGGCGTCCGTCGTGGTGGGGGATTCGCCGGAGGTCCCGTTCAGCACGAGGCCGTCGCATCCCTCGTCCACGAGGTGGCGCGCGAGGGTGCGCGCGCCGTCCACGTCCAACTCCCCGGAGGGGGCGAAGGGGGTGACCATGGCGCACAGGGCCCGTCCGAAGGGGCGGAGTGATGTCGTCATGCCCGGAGTCTCCGCCCGCCGGACTGTGAAGGTCCACTTAGATCTGCTTCGGGTGAATGAGAAGCAACGCTGAAGGGTCCGGTGGGGCTCCCGTCTGGCATGATCGGCAAAGGTTCCGCAGCCCGTACCAGCAGCCCGCGCCGTCTGCTCGTGCCGGCGGTTCGGGGGTGGGGCCGTACGGGGGAGGGGGATCGTTCGGTGTGCGCGTGGCGCGGGGGCGGGGTGCCGGAGGGTCGGGCCGGTCGGTCCGGGCGGCGGCTCTATCGCGTCAATGGTGGCCCCGGGGCCGCGTTCGGTGTGCGCGGGCGTGGCGTGTGGGGTGGGTGCGCGCCGGTGTGCGGACGGGGCCGTACCACCGCGCCCACCTGCCGGAACATCTCCGCCGGTGGAGCCGCGGAGCGCCCCCGGTGTGAACAGGACGCCGTGGCCTGGTCTCGCACCCTCGCACGTACACATGTGTACGCGCGGGCGGAAGGGGGCCATATCGTACGGCTCAGTGACGAAGGCGCCCCCGACACCAGCGTGCCGGAGAGTGCTCCGGGGTAGCAGGGGTCGGAGTGTCAGTGGGTGCTGGTCCAATGAGGGACATGGAGGGCATGGAGAGCATGAACACCGAATACGCCGACCGGGGCGGAGCCGACCGGGGCGAACTCGACGCGCTGCGCGCGGCCTTCCCGCCGGAGCGGCGGCTGCCGCCGCTGGGCTGGGAGGCGGTGCGGGCCTTCGAACGTGAGCAGGGCGTCGTCCTGCCCGAGCCGTACCGGACGATGATCGCGGAGATGTGCGACGGCTGCACGGAGGGGCCCGCCGACATCGACGGGCTGATACCGGTGGCCGCGCTGCCGGAGGACTGGGGCTGCGACCAGACGCAGCGGGTTCTCGCCAAGCCGTTCCCCCTCACCGAGGCGTGGGTGTGGGAGGACGACCCCCGGCCGTACGAGGAGATAGAGCCGCTCATCGACGAGGTCAGCAACCACGGCAGCGTGGTGCTGGGCACGGACGGCTGCGGCATGTACTGGCATCTCGTCGTCACGGGCGCGGAGCGCGGCCGGATCTGGAACATCAGCGATGTCGGGGCGGCGCCGTTCGGCGCGGCGTTCGGCCACCCGGCGGCCGGGGCGGGCTTCGCCGGCTGGGTGGCGCACTGGGCCACCACGCGCAGGCCGTGGTTCGACGTCGTGGTCTGACGGCGTCGGCACGGGAAGGGACACACAGGGGGACACGGGGAGAACGGGGACACGGGGTGACGAGGTATCGCGCCACGGGGTGACGGCGACGCGAGGGCGCGCGAGGCGGGGGCTCGGGACGACGCCCCGGCCCGGGGTTGACCTCAACCGCGCTTCATCTTCGAGCATGGTGGCCGTGGGCGCACCGCGGGGGTGTGCCGCGACGAGGAGCCATCATGTCCGTACGGTTGAGCACACTCCCTGATGTCACGCGCCCCGACGTGGGCGTCGTCACGGTCAGCACCTGGCGCGTCGGCACCTTCGAACGGCAGCGGGAGACGGTCGAGGCCATCACCCATGTCTGGCGGAGCAGAGCGTGGCCGGACGGCGGCCTGCTCTCGTACTCCGTCCTCACCGGTAACGACGGGGAGACGCTGCTCCACTACGCGCAGTGGCGCGACCGGGCCGCCTACGAGGCGTTCGCCGCCACGGGCCGGGACGAACGCGTCGCCGAGATCGACGCCGCCGTGCCCGGCATCGAGCGGGTGGGGCTGCGCCCGTACACCCTCTACCGCGCCGAAGGGCTGACGGCACAGCCGGACGGAACGCCTCCGGTGCCCGGCTGTGTCGTGATCGTCGACGTGGAGTTCGAGGGCCCCGACCCCGCGCGCGGGCGCGACTGGGCGGACACCGTCCTCCAGGCGATCGAGACCGATCCTGATCCGGCGCCGGGCGGGATCTCCGCCTTCTTCCACGTCTCCACGGACGGCACCCGGGTCCTCAACCTCGCCGGATGGGAGAGCGAACAGGCCCATGCCGACGCCGTCGCGGCACGCGGCCACGGCATCGGCTCGGACACGGAACAGTGGCGGGCCGTACGGCACCACCCGGGCGTGAAGAGCAGCACCGTCACCCGTTGGACGCCCGCCATCAGCCTGTCCTCCGCGAGCGACGCCGCGGGCTGACACGGACCGCGGGCGGTGACGGCGACCACACCGCCGCCGCCCGGCCAAGACGGCCACGGGGGACGGCGGTTGTCGGGTACATGAACCGGGTGGGAAGGGCCCAAAAGCGTCTACGCTGGGGAGCCCTTCGGATGTCCGTACCCCACAAGGAGACCCACCCGATGCCCGCAGACCACCCCACCCTGCCGCCGGTACGGCTGCTCCCGGACGCCGAACTGGCCCGGGACGCGCTCGCCGCGCCGCTGCTCGCCCGAGCCGTACGCCTCGCCCGCTGGGCGGGCCCGGAGACCCGGGTGAGCGCCGGGGGTGAACTGGTCGACGAGCAACTGCCCGCCGCGGCGCTGCAGCTCGGCCTCGGCGACGAGATGTCGGAGGGCGACGGCGAGGCGTACGCGAGCGAGGCGTGGCGCGTCGCGGTCGACACGGGGCTCGTGGACGTCGAGGACCCCGACGACCTCGAAGAGACCCGCGACGGCGCGCAACCGGCCGCCGACGGCGCGCACCCGGCCGGCGAGGAGGAGGCCACGGGCGGCGTCACCACCGGCGAGCAGCTCGCCCTGGTCACGTCCGGCTCTCCGCAGGACGTCCTCTCCCTCTGGCTGGACGCCCTGGACGTCACCTTCGCGGACGCCACCGTGCCCGTGCTCGACGATCTCTCGGCGGCCATCGGCGACGACGGCGAGATCGACTTCGAGTCGCTCGACTGGGACCCCGAGGAGGAGGCGGAATTCCTCGAAGGCGTCCTCGGCAACCTCTACCTGCTCACCGTCGCGGAGGGCGGCGGCACGGACACCGCCGTGCCGCTGCCCGTCCTCGCCGCGTCGATGATCGTCCCCGACGATATGGGCGAGCCCACCGACGACATCCTGGAGCAGGTGTCCGAGGCGATGATGCGCCTCGACGAGCAGTTCCGGGTGCTGGAGCCGATCGGGCTCGTCTCGTACGTACCGGTCGACGAGGCCCTGATGGTGGAGGACACCGATCCGGAGCCGCCGGTCGACGAGGACGACGTCTCCCGGTACGGCATGGTCCGGCTGACGCCGCTCGGGCTCTACGGGATCAGGTCCCGGATGCTGGAGGCGGGCGTCACCGCGCCCGTCGTCGGTGAACTCGCCGACAAGGACGCCCACGCGCTCCTCGACGGCATCGCCCACTTCCCCGAGCCGGCGGCCCGCGCCGAGACGGAGCAGTGGCTCGCGGGCCGCGCGCCCCTCGACGCCGTACGCGAACTGCTCGCCGCCGCACGGGGCAGGGACGCGGGGGCGCCGCTGCGCCGCCTCCAGTGCCAGCAGGCGCTCTCCCTCGTCGGCGCGGAGGCCGAGGCGGCCGTGCGGGAGGTGCTGGACGACGCGGAACTGGGCGGTCTGGCGCGGGTCTGGCTCGCGGAGCTGGGCGCCGGGGCGGTACCGCCGCCGCCCGAGTCGATGATCTTCTGGCTGGCCGTCGACACGATCGCCGCGCAACTCGACGCGGAGGGCGAGCCGGACGAGTTGCAGGAGCTGGTGGAGGGGCTGGTGGGGCAGCACAGCGGGTTCTTCGAGGCGGCGTGGCGGGTGGACCACCCGGCGACGGCGGAGGTCCTGGAGGCGATGGGCCGGCTGCACCGGGACCGGGCCGTGGCGAAGGACGCGCGCAAGGCGGCGTTCAAGGCGCGCTCACGCGGGGGCAACTGACGCGCGCGGGGGACACCTGAGAGGCCGCGCCACGCGGCGCCGACGGGCCCTCCCCGGGGCCCGGCCTGGGGGGCCCGGCCTGGGGGCCCGGGGCCTCCGGTGGATCACCGGGCCCGGGTGCCCCGGGCCTTCCGGACGGGGCATCCGGCACCGGGGCCCCGGGGCCGGATGCGCGGCGGTGCGTCCCGGCCGTGCGCGCCCGCCGGGCCCGCTCACCGGAGGTGCGACGCCCCGTTCAGGTCCAGGACCGCGCCCGACGACCACTCCGCGCCCGGTGACGCCAGCCAGCGCACCGCCTCCGCGATCTCGTCCGCCGAGGCCACCCGGCCGTACGGGCTCTGGGCGCGGATCCGCTCGCCCTCCTCGCCCGCCAGCCGGGACGCCACCCGCTCCGTGTCGAAGAAGCCCGGCGCCACCGACGCGACGCCGATGCCGTACGGGGCCAGGGAGACCGCGAGGGACTGCCCCAGGGCGTGCACCGCGGCCTTCGTGGCTCCGTACGCCGGGTGGTCGGGCTCGCCGCGGAAGGCGCCCCGAGAGCCGATGTTGACGATCCGGCCGGCCGCGGCGCGGGCGATCATGTTGTGAGCGGCGCGGTGGCTGAGCAGCGCCGTCGCCATGAGGTTGACGGAGAGATGGTGCTGCCAGGCCGCCGTCCACGCGTCGTAGCCCGTCGTGGGCAGGGGGTGGGCCGCGTTCACCGCCGCGTTGTTGACGAGGACGTCGATCCCGCCGAGCGCGTCCGCGGCCTCGTCGGCGACGCGCGCCGCCTCCGCCGGGTCCGAGAGATCGCCGCCGACCAGCACATGGCCCGTCCCCGGCAGGGACTCCAGGGTGGCGCGGGCGTCGGCGGAGCGGCTGCCGTAGTGGACGGCGACCCGGTCGCCCTGGGCGGCGAAGGCCCGGCAGACGGCGCGGCCGAGGCCACGGGACGCGCCGCTGACGAGCACGCCGCGCCCGGAGGCCGCGAGCTTTCCCGTGGGGAGATTCATGGAGGGGCGCCTTTCGACGTCGGACGGAGTTCAGCCGCCGTTCAGGCACGCGCGGCAGCCTGGGGAGCGTACCTCCGCACCTTTCCGCCGGTTCTCCGCTCCCCGCCGTACCCGTACCCGTACCCGTACCGGCGCCCGCACCCGTACGCGTCTCCGTACCGTCCCGGTCCCTCCTTCCGCCCCCAGGAGCCTCCATGCCGCTGACCCGCAGGGAATTCACCGGAAGATCGGCGCTCACCGGCGCCGGACTCGTCCTCACCGGCGCCGCGGGGGCGCTCGCGACGGCGCCCGGCGCCCTCGCCGCCGACGACGGCCCCGAGGTGGCGTCGGGACCCGCACCCGAGCCGGGGTACGGGCCGCTCGTCGCCGACCCGCGCGGCATGCTCGCGCTGCCCGCCGGGTTCACGTACCGGGTCATCACCCACAGCGGGGTCACCCGGCTGGAGACCGGCGAGTACACGCCCTCGAACCACGACGGCACCGCCACCTTCGAAGGCAGCCGCGGGGTCACTCTGCTCGTCAACAACCACGAGCTGAAGGGCCCCAGGTCCGACTGGGCCCACCCCGTACCGCTCACCGAGGGCCTGGTCTACGACCCGGCCGCGGCCGGCGGCTGCACGGTCGTGGAGACCCGCCCCGACGGCCGGACCGCCGAGTGGGTCGGCATCGCCGGTACGTCGACCAACTGCGCCGGCGGACGCACCCCCTGGGGCACCTGGCTGACCTGCGAGGAGAACACCGACCGCGCGGGTGAGAACGGGATGACCAGGGACCACGGCTATGTCTTCGAGGTCGACCCGTACGACCGGCGCGCCAACCGGGACCCGCGCCCCGTCAAGGCGCTCGGCCGCTACGACCACGAGGCCGTCGTCATCGACCCCCGTACCGGGTACGCGTATCTGACCGAGGACGCCTCCGGCCCCAACGGCCTCTTCTACCGGTGGATCCCGCCACACGGCTTCAAGCACGGACGCGGCCAGTTCGCCCGGCTCGCCGACGACGCGGGCGCCCTCCAGGCGCCGCGCTGCTTCGACGCGGGCGGCTCGTTCGTCGACGACCTCTCGCGCGCCACACGGATCGGCACGGTCTACGGCGTCGACTGGGTGGACGTACCCGAACGGGACGCGCGGACCGTCGAGGTACGGGAGCAGTTCGGCCCCGGGGATGTCACCCGGGCCAGGAAGCTGGAGGGCATGTGGTGGGGGGACGGCGGCGCGTACATCGTCTCCTCGTACGCCCGTGCCGAGAGCCCCGGCACTCCGCACGACGGCCAGGTGTGGTTCTACCACCCCCGGCGGCGCACGCTCACCCTCAAGGTGCTGCTCGGCGTCAACGCCGACCCCACGGAGGACGGCTCCTTCGACGGGCCCGACAACATCACTGTCTCGCCGTACGGCGGTCTGGTCATCGCGGAGGACGGCCAGGGGCTCCAGCACCTCTTCGGCGCGACGGAGCGCGGACGGACCTACCCCATCGCCCGCAACGACCTCAACGACAGCGAGTTCACCGGGGTCGTCTTCTCGCCCGACGGCCGTACGCTTTTCGCCAATATCCAGGAACCGGGGATCATGCTGGCCGTCACCGGCCCGTGGCGGCGCACACCGCGCCGCTGACACCGTTCCCGACGAGGAGCGCGAGGGCGCCGGGTGGGGAGTGCGGGGGGAGTGAATGGGGGCGCGAAAAAGGGGCGCATACGGCTGTGGCACGGGTGGTCCGGGCGCTCTTCCGCGGCCGGGCATGGCGCGGCGGGGCCCCTTGGGCGCATACTCCAAGTAATGACAAAGTCAGCCGGATCCCGGCGCCACCTGCCGTCCAGTCCCTTCAACCGCCAGGCCCCGGCCTCACCCCCGCCCGAGCAGTTCGATGTGGGGGACCGGGTCTCCCACGACCAGTTCGGGTTGGGAAGAGTCATCGGAGTCGAGGGCGAACACGCAGTGCTCATTGATTTCTCGGGTCGACAGGGGCGGATCCTGAGCCCCTTCGCCAAGCTCACCAAGCTCTGAGGCCCGCCCCGGCCCCCCGGGCCCCCCCGGCCCTCACGGCCCCGGGGGGGCCCGGGGGGTCGCGGTGGCCCCCCCCCCCACGGGGGGGGACCCCGGCGGGGGGGAGC
>NZ_JBHZDA010000088.1:0-729 GCF_042755665.1 Streptomyces sp. NPDC059142 | reverse complement strand
TCTCCGAACCAACACTGCGCCGCCCCCCCCGGCCCCCGGCGCGCCGGGGCACTACCCGCCCCGGGGGGCCCCGGGGGGCTTCGCTCTGCCCACCCGGCATCGGGGGATCCTCCGCGGCGGGAGGATCCTCCGGTCAGAGGATCTTCCCAGCGGGCTTCACCATCCCCCGTACGGTCCTGGACTTCTCGAACTCCCCGAGGGCGGTCATCTCCCACTCGCCGGTGAACTGACGGATCAGCTTCGCCATCATCACGCCGGTCTGCGGCTCGGCGGTGGTCAGGTCGAAGCGGACCAGCTCCTCGCCGGTCGCCGCGTCGACCAGCCGGCAGTACGCCTTGGCGACCTCGGTGAACTTCTGCCCGGAGAACGAGTTGACCGTGAAGACCAGGCCGCTCACCTCGGCGGGGATCGCGCCGAGGTCGACGACGATCACCTCGTCGTCACCGCCGCCCTCGCCCGTGAGGTTGTCGCCGGAGTGCTTGATCGCCCCGTTCAGGATCGAGAGCTTGCCGAAGTAGCAGCTGTCGAGGTGTTTACGGGTCGGTCCGAAGGCGATCACGGACGCGTCGAGGTCGATGTCCTTGCCCCGGTACGCCGGCTCCCAGCCGAGGCCCATCTTCACCCGGCTGAGCAGCGGGGCGCCGCCCTTGACCAGCGACACCGTCTGGTTCTTCTGGAGGCTGACCCGGCCCTTGTCCAGGTTGATCTTCCCGCTGCCCGGCGCGGGCG